>NZ_JBHYVA010000365.1:0-8268 GCF_042750055.1 Streptomyces sp. NPDC059456 | reverse complement strand
AAGAGCGGGCGCCTTCTCATTTTTTCACACCCACCCCCCCCCCCCGCCTCCCCCCGCCCCCCCCCCCCCCCGCCCCCCCCCCCCCCCCCCCCCCCGGGACCGGCGGACCGGATTCCTCCGGCGAGCCCGCCCGAGGGGACCGTCCGATACGCCGGAGCGCCCGGAGCCGTCGCCGGCAGCTGCCTCGTCCTGCTGGACCCGGGCCGCGCGGACGCCCGTACGACCCGGGGCCGGGCCGTGGTCACACGGTTCGGCGGCCGGATCCGGCGGACCCACGACGCCGCACTGAACGGCTGCGCCGTGGAGTTGTCGGAGCGCCGGGCGCGCAGGCCGGCCGCGGACCCCGCCGTCGCCGAGGTCGCACAGAACCGCACGGTCCGCCTCGATGCCACGCAGCAGGACCCGCCGTCGTGGGGCGTCGACCGGATCGACCGGCGCCGGCTCCCGCTCGACGGGGGTGACACGTCTCCCGACGGGTCCGGGCAGGGCGTGACCGCGTACGTCATCGACACCGGCGTGAACATAGGCCACCAGGACTTCGGCGGGCGCGCCCCGTACGGGTACGACGCCGTCGACGACGACGAGTCGGACGGTCTGCACGGCCACGGGACGCACGTCGCGGGGACGCACGCGGGCACGGCGTTCGGCGTCGCGAGGAAGGCGGAGGTCGTGTCCGCCCGGGTGCTCGACCGGTCGGGCGAGGGCACCACGGAGCAGGTGGCCGCCGGCATCGACCGGGTCACCGCAACGCCGTGAGGCCCGCCGTCGCGAACATGAGCCTGGGGGCGACCCCGACGGCGTGCTGGACGCCGCCGTCCGCAACTGCATCGCCTCCGGCATCACGTACGCGGTCGCCGCGGGCAATCAGGGTGCGGACGCCTCCACCCACTCCCCCGCCCGCGTGTCCACGGCGCTCACGGTCGCAGCCACCACCGACACCGGCGCCCGCGCCTCCTGCTCCGACCACGGCCCCCCGGTCGACCTGTTCGCCCCGCCCAGGTCGCGGGCGCCCTGATCGCGGCGGCCACGACCGGCTCGGTGGTCGACGCCGGTCCGGGCTCGCCCGACCGGCTCCTGTACGTGAGGACGGAGCCGAACCGGGTGCCCGGGCCGCGCTCCGCGAACACGTCGGACGTCCCGGTCGAGGACCTGGAGCCGGCCGAATCCCCGGTCACGGTCAGCGTGATCCCCGGGTACGCGCCCACGCAGCCGGACGTGGAACTCGACGTCAAGCACCCGGATTCCGGCACCCTCCAGGTCGATGTGATCGCTCGGGACGGCACGGTGTACCCGGTCAAGGACTGCTGCACGGGCTGGGGCAACGCCGACCTGCGCGGGGTGTACGCGATCGACGCCTCGTCGGAGACCGTCGACGGCGTATGGAAACTGCGGGTGTTCGACGCCTTCGCGGGCAACACCGTCACATCGACGCCTGGGCCCTGCACCGGTGAGGGTCCGCCGTCAGGTGACGCGGAATCCCGCCACCGCGCGGTCCCGGTGGAAGGTCAGCCGGTCCCAGGTGGGGAACACGAGGTCGGTCACGGCGAGCAGCCGCCCGTCCGCGTCGTGCAGGGTGCGGCGCACGGAAAGACCGCAGACCGGCGCGGCGGCCGACGGCTGGCTGGTACGGGTCATGGTGAGGGTCTCGGCGACCCGCCCGCACCCGGCCGCCCGGTCGAGCCACCGGTGCAGGGGCCCGAGGTCCTCGTCCCGGACGACGGCCGGGCGCTCGCGGTAGCGGGCGAGTTCGGGATCCTCCTCGACCACGCGGGGGCAGAGGTACGTGACCGCGTCCCGGAGGGTCTCCCCCGACGGGCCGCGCTCGCGGCGGTGGTGGACCAGGGTCCGGTCCCCGCCGCGCATGCCGAGCAGCCCGGCGAGCGAGGGCGGAACGCCGACGAGGGCCAGCCGGCTCTGCTCGTGCACGACGGCGGGCCGGGCGGGGACGGCGGGGGCGGGGGCTCCCGGCGCGGCCGCCGCAGCCGGGGCATCCGTGACGCCCGGGGCATCCGCGGCACCCGCGAAGGCCGGCCGGGTGCCGCGCCGCCCGGTGACGATCAGCCCGTCCTCCCGCAGCTGCTGGAGGGCGGCCCGGACGGTCTGCCGGTTGACCTGGTAGCGGGCCGCCAGGGTGCGCTCGGAGGGCAGTCTGCCGCCCGGGGTGTGTGCGGCGCGTTCGATCTCGTCCCGCAGGGCTGCGGCGATCCGCTGGTACTTGGGCATGGCGACGGCGGGGCCGCCGCCCCGCGAAGGCGAGGGCATGGCTTCTCCTGTGACGGGTGGTCAAGGGCTGCGCGGTCTGCCGACCAACCTAGCATTGGTCTATACCTCTGGGTGAGAGGCGCTCGCCGATCCCGCTCCACCTTGGCCGGATCCGGCCCGGCCCGTCATCCCCGCAGGGGGTTCGGAAGCGGGATGTACCGTGCGTCGGCGCCGTCCGCACGGGTCCAGCGGAGGAGCAGGTTCGTTTTGGCCGGGAGGGACCGCGCGGACAGGAGTTCCGCGATCTCGGGCAGGCCCCGCTCGGCGTCGTAGCGCAGGAACTCCTCGCGCACCGCCGGCCACACCGTGGCCGCGGTGTCCGGATGCGCCTCGGCGAGGGCCGCCGCCATCTCGGCCAGATGGTTGACCACCAGGCAGTAGACCAGCCGCTGCCAGGCCTGCGCACGCTCCACGTCCGGCAGGAGCTTGACCCCCTCCGCGTCCCGGAACAGGGCCTGTACCGGCATGCCCCGGGCGTCGACCGCGACGAGGCTGTTCTGCAGGTGCGCCTCCAGTACGACGCCGTGCCGGGCGAACAAGTCCAGTACGGGCGGGACCACATGGTGCAGGTACGCCCGCCACCAGCCCCGGGGATCGGCCGTCGCGGCGAGCGGGCTGCCCGCGAACCCCTCCGCGAGCGCGGCGGACGCCAAGACCGCGGCCCCCGGCTCCACCCGCGCGTGCAGGCCGTCGCGGACCAGGACGGCGAGTTCCTCGAAGGCGAAGGACGCGGTCCGGTAGCCGCGGTCGGCGAGCCAGACCGCGTTCGAACCGGCGGCGCGCAGGGCGGCGAACCCGGCCTCGACCGCGGAGTCCGTACGGCGCAGCTTCAGCAGGTCGTGCCGCCACAGCCGGCGCACGTCGTTGGTGATCCGCACGTCGAGGCTGAACTTCACGAAGAGGTCGCGGCCCGCGCCGCCCCCGCCCCGTTCGTCCGGACCTCCCGGTACGTACAGCGTGCGGATCGAGGCGGTCGGCCAGGCCGGGCGGCGGCCCGGGCCGAGGCGCAGCAGCCGCCCGTCGGCGAAGGCCGTGCGTACGGCAGCCGAACCGGCGACGAGGTCCAGTTGCCACGGATGCGCCGGCAGCAGCCGGTATCCGGCCGGCGGGCGCGGGCCGTCGAGCAGCCCGGCCAGCGCGTCGATCGCCCCGGCGGCGGCCGGTCCGCCCTCCTCGGTCACCTGGTCCTCGCGCAGCCCCAGGAAGACCAGGGGGAAGCGGGCGTACGCCTCGGGCGCGTACGGCAGCCAGCTCGCGGCGGGCGCGCCGCCCCGGGCCTTGGGGGCGGGGTGGTACGGGTGTCCCATGACAAGGGACTGCTCGGAGCGGACGTACGGGTCCTGCGGGGGCGCGGCGGCGGCGCGGGCGGCCAGCAGCGCGGCGACGGCCTCGCGGCTGTCGGCGATCTCGACGGGGAGCTCGTCGTTCGGCGTGCCCGTGTACCGGCGCAGTTCGTCGGCGGTCAGTTTGACGAGCTCGGTGTGGCTGAGCGGGCTCCAGCCGTCGGCGGTGCGCAGTTCGGGACGCACCGGCCGGCGCCCGTTGCGCACCCGCAGCAGGCGTCCGCTGCCGCGCAGCCGGTGCACGCGCCCGGCGGCATCGTCCGGAGCGGAAGCGTCCGGTGCGGGACCGTCCGCTGCGGGACCGTCCGCTGCTGCGGCGGCGAACTCCCCGACGGGATCGGCCGCCTCCCGCAGCAGGCAGTTCAGCAAGGGGGTTGCGGCGTACGCGTCGGCGGCGGCGTTGAGGTCCACGGATTCCATTCGGTCCATCCCATGCGCCGGGGGTCCGCGGGGCGTACCACCGGCCGTGATCTTCAGTATCCGCGATGATGACGTGATCATCACGCCACCCGTGAGAGGAACAGGGCCCTGCATCCCAGCATGAACCTCCCCGCCTCCCCGGCCGAACAGGCCGTGTCCGCAGAACTGGCCGAGGTGCGCCCCGCGCTCGGTTCCGCTTACGGGGCCGCGCTCGCCGGCGCCCGGGCCGCCGTGCTGACCCGGCTGTGGCGGGCGCTGGCCTGCGAACCGCTGCCGTGGGTCGAGCGCCGCGAGCGGGAGCCCGGCACGCTCACGGTGCTGCTGTCCGGGGGCAGACGGCTGGAGGGCCCGCCGCCGGACCCGTACGCGACCGAGCCGTACGTCTTCGAGGTGCTGCTCGACGGCGCCCCGTACCGGCAGGCCGGGCGGCTGATGGCGGCGCTGGGGGTACCGCACGGGGACGCCTTCGCCGCCGAGCTGGACGACAGTACGGCCTCGCTCGCGCTGTCCCGGGCCGGGCAGCCCGCCGCGGCGGACGACACGGCTCCGCTCACCGCCCGGGAGTGGGAGCAGCGCGTGGTCGACGGCCATCCCTACCACCCGAACTGCCGCTCCCGGCCGGGTTTCTCGGTGGCGGAGCAACTCGCGTACGCGCCGGAGCACCGGCCGGTGGTCGAGCTCGGGCTGGTCGCCGTACCGGCCGGGGACTGCCTGGTCACGGGCGCCTGGCCGGCCGGGCTGCGGGACGGCGGCCGGCTCCTGGTGCCGGTGCACCCGTGGCAGGCGGAACACGTCCTGAAACAGACGGGCCGGGGCCCCGGGGCACTGCGCGCCGGTTTCGCGGCGCACCCGCTGATGGCGCTGCGCACGCTCGCCCCCGTGGCGGGCGGTGCTCACGTGAAGACGGCGCTGAGCACCCGGCTGACCTCGTCCGTCCGGGACATCTCCGGCTACTCCGTCGAGACGGCGGCCGCGGTGTCCGCGTTCGCGCAGGCCGTGTCCGAACGGCTCGACGGGCGGCTGCACATCACCCGCACCCTGGGCGCCGCGACCGCGCACAGCCCGGACCTGGCGGCGGTGCTGCGCGAGCCCCCCGAGGTGTACGCGGACGCGGCGGCGGGTGAGCGGGTCGTTCCCGTGGCGGCCCTGGGCCGGGCGCCGTTCGCGCGCTCGGCGGCCTGGCGGGACGCGTTCGCCCGGCTGGCGCTCTCGGTGGGCCTGCGGGTGCTGGACCTCGGGGTGGCCCTGGAGGCCCACGGCCAGAACCTCCTCGTGGTCCTGTCCGCGACGGGGGAACCGCTGCGGCTCGTCTACCGCGATCTCGCCGACATCCGGATCAGCCCGGAGCGGCTCGCCCGGCACGGCCTGCCGGTGCCGCCCCTGGCGGGCCGGCTGGTCACCGACGACGTGCGCGTGCTGCGGCGCAAACTGTTCGGTTCCCTGCTGACCGGGGCCCTGGGCGCCACGGCGGGTTCGGCGGCGGCCTTCGGCGAGGCACTGGCCCAGGCGGACGGCCTCCCGGCGACGGCGGACACCGAAGCCCTGCTGACCGCGCCGCTGCCGACCAAGGCCCTGACGCTGATGCGGCTGAGCCCCGGAATCCCGGGGGACCAGTGGGCGGAGCTGGACAATCCGCTGGCCGGGGCCCGGCGCCGGGGACGGGCGGGCTAGTGTCACAGGGCATGAAGGAGACCTCGGACCTCAGCTCCGTACGGGCGTCCTACGACGCCGTCGCCGTCGACTACGCCCGGCTCCTCGACACGGAGCTGGCCGGCAAGCCGCTGGACCGGGCCATGCTGGCCGCCTTCGCCGAGTGCGTGCGCGCCGACGGCGGCGGCGCTGCCCGCGCGGTCGCGGACCTGGGCTGTGGCCCGGGGCGCGTGACGGCCCATCTGGACGGGCTCGGCGTACGGACCTTCGGCATCGACCTGTCCCCCGCCATGGTCGCGGTCGCCCGGCGCAGCTATCCGGGCCTGCGCTTCGAGGTCGGCTCGATGGCGGCGCTGGACATCGCGGACGGGGTGCTCGGCGGTGTCCTGGCCTGGTACTCCACGGTGCACACCCCGCCGGGGGAACTGCCCGCGCTGTTCGCGGAGTTCGCCCGGGTGCTGGCGCCGGGAGGCCATCTGCTGACCGCGTTCAAGGCGGGCGACGAGAAGCTGCGGCTGGAGCACGCGTACGGCCACCCGGTCGGGCTGGACGTCTACCGGACCCCGCCGGACGTGGTGGCCGGCCTGCTCGCCGGAGCGGGCCTGGAGGAGGTCGCCCGCCTGCTCCGGCAGCCCGTGGACCAGGAGAAGTCCCCCCAGGGCTTCCTCCTGGCCCGCAAGCGGGGCTGACGGCCCGCCGGCCGGCGGCTACCGGCTCCCCTCCAGCACCTCCAGCCGCTGCTGCGTCAGCCGAAGGAGTCTTGGTTCGAGGCTCGGCAGGGCGCTGAGCAGCCGGACGAGTTCGGGGCCGGAGTCGCGGGCCGCGGCCTGGTCCTTGAGCTGGGTCCAGCAGTAGAGCGCGCCCGCCGCGGCCGCGAGGACCTCGGGGGCGTCCGGCGGCTGGTGTGCGAGGCGGGTGCGCCCGGCGTTGATCCACAGCTGTGTCGCCGACCGGTAGTTCCCGGCCATCCGGGCGAGGTCGGCGCGGATCTCCGCCCAGTGGGTGGCCTCGGGCGAGGTGTACCCGTGGGTCTGGAGGACGTGCTGCTCCCAGGCCTGGGCGAGGGTGGCCGCCTCCTGGTGCCGGCCGCCGGAGGCGAGGGCGTGGATGTGCGGCCGCGGGTCCGGGACCGGGACCGGCTCCTGCCGTTCCGGCTGCGCCGGTTGTTCCTGCGGGGCGGGTGCGCCGAGTTCGCGGGTCGCCGGCAGGACGAGGGTGCCGGGCGGCAGGGCGGCGGCTCCGACGGCGAAGGCGTGCAGCTGGAGGTTGGCGGGGCGGCTGGGGCTGCGGCGCAGCTGGTCGATCCAGTGACGGGTGTACGAGCTCACCCGGTCCACCCCGCCGGCGAAGGCGGGCGGGACGACCACCCCGTACACCTCGGCGGAGGGCGGCGCGGGCAGGCTCCCGTACTCCTGCAGCACCGGCCAGGCCGATTTGTCGGCGACGAGGTCGAGCACCACCGTGGTCGGCCCGGCGGGACGGGCGCCGAGCTCGGTCCCCAGCCAGTCCCACGGGAGCGCCGTGTAGCGGACGGTGGAGGCGGTGGTGCCCGCCAGCGCGAGGTGCAGGCGGTGCCCGCGGCGGTCGAGCGTGAGCCGGCCGGAAAGGTAGACGAGCAGCGGCCCGGGGGTCGCCGCGGCGGCGCGCAGCCGCATCAGCACGGTGTTGGGATCCCGGGCGCCGTCGAGGTACGTGGTGTCACTGGGGGCGTGGCTGTTCAGCAGCGCCGACACGGGCAGCACCCCGAGCGCGGCCAGATTCGCACTGGGCGCGACCTGGACGGCCCGCCGCCGCAGGGCGGCGTCGCCCGCTATCAGAAGAACATGCCCCCGCTGCTGCCTGCCGGCTCCGTCGATCTGCATGTCCAGACGGTACTCACCTCCCGCCCCGGTCGCAGCCACCGGATCGGAATCCGCCCCCTGCCACGACGCGTGCGCCGCCCGGACCCGTATCCGGTGGGTGCATCCCGGCAGGGGGAACCGGACGACGGGGCGAACGCCGCTCCGGGTGGGACCGGGGCGGGGCGCTGCGGGGGCGTCCGCGGTGCGCGGGTCGGTCTGGGCCGTTCGGGGGGCAGCGGGGGCGCCGTGGGCCCGCCTTCGCCGCGATCGGGCCGGGCGGTGGCAGGAAGGAGGAATGAGCCTCCACCGCCGCCGGCTGCTGGGCAGCGCCCCCGCGGCCGTCCTCGCCGCGTTCGGGGTGGCCGGGGTGCGCGGCCCCGACTGGGCGGCGCTCGCCCGCGGGATCGACGGGCGGGTGGTGCTGCCGGGCGACCGCGACTACCCCGAGGCCCGGCAGTCGTTCCAGCCCCGGTACGACTCCGTCGCACCGGGTGCGGTGGCCTATCCCGCGCACGCCGCCGACGTGGCCGTCTGCCTGGGCTTCGCCCGCCGCTCCGCGGTTCCCGTGGTGCCGCGCGCCGGCGGCCACAGCTACGCCGGCTGGTCCACCTGCGCCGGCGGGCTCGTCGTCGACGTCGGCGCGATGGCCGGGCTGGCCGTCGAGGGGGCCGGGGTGCGGATCGGCGCCGGGGCCCGGATCGGCGACGTCAACCGGGCCCTCGCCGGGCGGGGCCTGGGCCTGCCGACCGGGC
>NZ_JBHYVA010000364.1:0-8279 GCF_042750055.1 Streptomyces sp. NPDC059456 | reverse complement strand
GGCCAGGGGCGCGGGGCCGGCGGGGCCCTCCGCCACGGCCGCCGCCACGTCGTCGCCGGTGAGCACCAGCCCGGTGGCCCCCGTACAGGAGACGACGACGTCGACTCGTGTCAGCTCGTCGGCCACCGAGGCCATCGGGACGGCACGCGCGGCCACCCCAGTGCCTGAGGCAACCAGAATCTCGGCCAAACGGTCCGCGCGCTCCGCGGTGCGGTTCGCCACGACGATCTCGGCGACGCCCACCCGCGCGAGCGTGGCGGCGGCCAGCGAGGACATCGACCCGGCACCGATCACCAGGGCCCGCTTGTCCTTGGCCCAGACGTCGACCGGCTCGCGCCCGGCGGTCAGCTGTTCGAGGCCGAAGGTCACCAGGGACTGCCCGGCCCGGTCGATCCCGGTCTCGGAGTGCGCCCGCTTGCCGACGCGCAGCGCCTGCTGGAACAGGTCGTTGATCAGGCGGCCCGCGGTGTGGAGCTCCTGCCCCAGCGCCAGCGCGTCCTTGATCTGCCCGAGGATCTGGCCCTCGCCGATCACCATCGAGTCCAGTCCGCACGCCACCGAGAAGAGGTGGTGGACGGCCCGGTCCTCGTAGTGGACGTAGAGGTAGGGGGTGAGCTCCTCCAGCGCCACGCCGCTGTGCTGCGCGAGCAGGGTCGACAGCTCGGCCACACCGGCGTGGAACTTGTCCACGTCCGCGTACAGCTCGATCCGGTTGCACGTGGCGAGCACCGTCGCCTCCGTCGCCGGTTCCGCGGCGAGGGTGTCGTGCAGCAGCTTGACCTTCGCGTCGGCCGACAGGGAGGCGCGTTCGAGCACGCTCACCGGCGCGCTGCGGTGGCTCAGCCCTACGACGAGCAGACTCATGCCGGCATCACCGCCGGAACGTCGCCGTCGGGGCCGTTCTTGCGCGCGACGGCGGCGGCGCGCCCGGCGGGCGGCTCGACGGCCGCGGACGGGGCCGCACCGGAGCCGCCGGCACCGGCGGTACCGGCCGCCTCGGCGACGGCCTCGTCACCGGCCGCGGCGGGGAGGGGGGCGGCGGCGCCGGCCGCGGCTTCCTCGCCCGCCTTGCGCTGCTCGTGGAACGCCAGGATCTGGAGCTCGATCGACAGGTCGACCTTGCGCACGTCGACGCCGTCCGGCACGGACAGCACGGTCGGCGCGAAGTTCAGGATGGAGGTGACGCCGGCGGCGATCAGCCGCTCGCTCACCTGCTGGGCGGCGCCCGCCGGGGTCGCGATGACGCCGATGGAGACGCCGTTCTCCTCGATGATCTTCTCGAGGTCGTCGGTGTGCTGCACCGGCATGCCCGCGACCGGCTTGCCGGCCATCGCGGGGTCGGCGTCGATGAGCGCCGCGACGCGGAACCCGCGCGCGGAGAAACCGCCGTAGTTGGCGAGGGCCGCGCCGAGGTTGCCGATGCCGACGATCACTACCGGCCAGTCCTGGGTCAGGCCGAGCTCGCGGGAGATCTGGTAGACGAGGTACTCGACGTCGTAGCCGACGCCGCGCGTGCCGTACGAGCCCAGGTAGGAGAAGTCCTTGCGCAGCTTGGCGGAGTTGACTCCGGCGGCTGCCGCGAGCTCCTCGGAGGACACCGTGGGCACCGATCGCTCGGAGAGCGCGGTGAGTGCGCGCAAGTACAGCGGAAGCCGGGCGACAGTGGCCTCGGGAATACCTCGGCTGCGGGTCGCCGGTCGGTGTGTTCGGCCAGTTGCCACGATGCTCCTGCGGGATGAGCGGGGCTGCAGGCGGTCACTTGTCCCAAGACCGCCCCGTCGAAAGCAGGCTATGTCTTTGTGAACGCGTGCACAAAGATTGTGTCCGCTTTGTCCGCGCAAAGTGACCGGGGTCACGCGGCCCGGGCGTGCGGGACGGGAACCCACAACACGCCGAACCCGTTCAAATCCCGAGGCGGGCAAAACGGTACACACTCCTCATCGATACGCCCCCGAGACCCCACAAATCGCCCATGATGGTAACCGGCCGGAGGGTCAGCCCTCCAATGCCCGCCGCAACCGGTCCGGGTTCACTCTCCAGAAGGTGTGCTGTTCACCGTCCACCAGCACCACCGGGATCTGCTCCCAGTGCAGCCGGTACAACTCGGCGTCCTGCGAGATGTCCTTCTTCTCCCACTGCGCTCCGACTTCCGCACAGACCTTCTCGATCACTTCCTGGGCGTCATCACACAGATGGCACCCCGGCTTCCCGATGAGCGTGACCAACCGCTCGCCGGGCCGCTTCTTTTCCTTACGACGCAGCAAAGGGCTCATGCCCCCATTCTCCCGCGCCGCCCCGTAACACCAGGGCACCGAAGAGTTCACGCCCCCGGCATCCCTTCGGTTCGGGAACTCCCGAACACAATGGCTATGCTCGCGTCATGGCCGCTCTGGGATGGCTCACCCCCCGTAGGCGCTCCGCCACCGCGCGGAGCGTGCTGGCAGGCGAGGCCTCGGCCGAGGCCGCCCGCAAGACCGCGCAGGCCCGCGAGGCGGACGCCGGACCACCGGACGGACCCGCGGAAGCGGAACCGGCCGAGCCCGAGTTCCCCGTCGCCGGCGACGACCTCGCCGCCGCCTTCTTCGACCTCGACAACACCGTCATGCAGGGCGCCGCGATCTTCCACTTCGGCCGCGGCCTCTACAAGCGGGAGTTCTTCCACCGGCGCGAGCTCGCCCGCTTCGCCTGGCAGCAGGCCTGGTTCCGGCTCGCCGGGGTCGAGGACCCCGAGCACATGCAGGACGCCCGCGACAGCGCCCTCTCCATCGTCAAGGGCCACAAGGTCTGCGAGCTCATGGCCATCGGCGAGGAGATCTACGACGAGTACATGGCCGAGCGGATCTGGCCGGGCACCCGCGCCCTGGCCCAGGCCCACCTCGACGCTGGGCAGAAGGTCTGGCTCGTCACGGCCGCGCCCGTGGAGACCGCCACGATCATCGCGCGCCGGCTCGGCCTGACCGGGGCCCTCGGCACGGTCGCCGAGTCCGTCGACGGCATCTACACCGGCCGGCTCGTCGGCGAGCCGCTGCACGGGCCCGCGAAGGCCGAGGCCGTGCGGGCCCTGGCCGCCGCCGAGGGCCTCGACCTCGAACGCTGCGCGGCGTACTCCGATTCGCACAACGACATTCCGATGCTGTCGCTGGTCGGACATCCGTACGCGATCAATCCCGACACAAAACTGCGCAAGCATGCCCGGGCACACGACTGGCGACTGCGCGACTATCGGACCGGCCGCAAGGCCGTGAAGGTCGGCGTCCCCGCCGCCGCCGGGGTCGGCGCCATCGCGGGCGGCGCGGCCGCCGCCATCGCCCTGCACCGCCGCCGCAAGTAGGACACCGCACCCCACCGCGCGACCGCCGCCCGGCCGCCGCCTGCACCGGAGCCGCACAGCGGCCCGCCGGGCGGCCTCCCGCGCGCCGCCGGCCCGCTGGGCCGCGGACATTCCCCCACCTCTACCCCCGCGCCCCACGGGGCACTCCCGCATGCCCGACTCGGTCGCGAGCCAGCGTGGAAGCGTCCATTCCGCGCGCCCAACCGATCAAGAAGCGATCACCAATTGCGACTGAATATGCCCTGGACACGCAACGGAAGTGTCGGAATCGGTGATTTGAGCAACTGGGTGTAGCGCTGCCTGTACGAAGCGTTATTCTCCTCAGACGCATGCCACCGCCCATCTGTCGCCACGACGGGTGAACGGTCCCGCACTGCACGTGATGGAAGCTCTGCCTCTGGGAGTCCCGTGTACCCACCTGTCGGGGTTGACGCCTCGGGCCTGGCTACGCTGCGCGCGACGGTCCTCGACCACCTGCGCGGCTTCGTCCCCACCGCGTACGCCGTCCCCGCCTTCGCCGCCGCGGTCCCTGCCGGCCTCGGCCCGGCCGGTCCTTGCTATGCCCTGACCGACGGCGGAGCGACCGTGGGCAGACGCGGTCGTGCGGCGGGAGGCGGAGGCGGCACGGCCACCGGAACGAGCACGCCCGCGGCCCGCCGCCCCACCGCGGACAGCGACCAGGCCCGCATGATGGACCTGGTCGAACGGGCCCAGGCCGGCGAGGCCGACGCCTTCGGCCGGCTGTACGACCAGTACAGCGACACGGTGTACCGCTACATCTACTACCGCGTCGGCGGCAAGGCGACCGCGGAAGACCTCACCAGTGAGACCTTCCTGCGCGCGCTGCGCCGCATCTCCACCTTCACCTGGCAGGGCCGGGACTTCGGCGCCTGGCTCGTGACGATCGCCCGCAACCTGGTCGCGGACCACTTCAAGTCCAGCCGCTTCCGCCTCGAAGTGACCACGGGCGAAATGCTGGACGCGAACGAGGTGGAACGATCCCCCGAGGACTCGGTCCTGGAGTCCCTCTCCAACGCCGCCCTGCTGGAAGCCGTGCGCAAGCTCAATCCCCAGCAACAGGAGTGCGTGACCCTGCGGTTCCTCCAGGGCCTGTCGGTCGCCGAGACCGCCCGGGTGATGGGGAAGAACGAGGGCGCCATCAAGACGCTCCAGTACCGGGCGGTCCGCACCCTGGCCCGCCTGCTCCCGGACGACGCCCGCTGACCTGCGCACGGCCCCGCACCGCCACCGGGCGCCTCCCCCGGCCCCACCACCCCCCGCACCCGCCCCGTCCCCCACGTCCCGCACACCCCCCGCGCCTTCCGACCCTCCTGACAATCCACACAACCGGTGACCCCTCGATGACGCTGTGGTCCGATCATCCTTCGTCCGTAACCCAAGTGCCGCGCCGCTCGTTGTGCGGAATGCAGGCTCCCTGTGGACACGCCCTGCCCGAAGCCGCTCACTCGAAAGTGTGGACGTGCTCAAGGAAGGCAACCTTCCGGACACCTTGGGGAGTCGATCGTCATGACGAGAGGAGGTGCCGCCAGTGATCGCGAACGTGACTCCGCACCGGCGGGCGAACGCCTTCGCCCAGGCCCTGGAGGATCGGAACCCATCCGACCTTTCGGAACCGGACCCGGCGGCCGAGCAGTCCGAGGCACCTGCCGAACCTGCCGACCACGACCGGTTGTTGGCCCTGGCGAGCGCGCTCGGCGAAAGAATGCCGCGCCCGGTGCTGGACCCCGAGGTCAAAGTGGTGCAACGAGCCCGGCTCGTTGCCGCCATGGAGGCCATGGTGATGGAAGAGAGGGCCGGGGGCGGTGCCGCCCCGGACCCTCAGGTGCCCGAGCAGCGGACCGGCCGCGGCGCCCACCGGGCGACCTCGCTCCGGAAATTGCGGCCCCGCTCCCGCTGGTCCAAGGGCATCGCAGCGGGCGGCCTCACCGTGGGTGTGGCCGCGGGGGCCTTCAGCGGCGTGGCCGCTGCCAGCACGGACGCCCTTCCCGGTGACTCCCTCTACCCGATCAAGCGGGGCATGGAGGACCTGAAGCTCGGGATGGCCGACGAGGACGCGGACCGGGGCGAGCTCTACCTCGACCAGGCCTCCAACCGCCTGTCGGAAGCCCGCAGGCTGATGGAGCGCGGCCGGACGGGCGTACTGGACCACGAGTCGCTCGGCGAGATCCGCCGGGCCCTCGCCGGCATGAAGCACGACGCGGCGGAGGGCCACCGGCTCCTCCAGGCGGCCTACGAACGGGACGGCTCGCTCGGCCCTATCCAGACGCTGTCGTCCTTCTCCCGCTCCCACCGCGACGCATGGGGCAAGCTCCGGGACAAACTCCCGGCGCAGCTCACCGACGTGGGCGGAGAAGTCGAATCGGTCTTCCGGGCCATAGACGAAGACGTGGCGCCGCTTCAGAACCTGCTCCCGAAGCCCCCGGAGCAGAGCCGCGGCTCCAGTGCGCCCGCCAAGCCGAGCGCTCCGGCCGGACACCAGCAGTCCGCACCGGCGGCGGGCGCGCCCTCGGCCAGCCCGACCCCGCCGGCGACCGCCGGCGGCAAGCCCTCACCCGCCCCCGGCGGCCTCCTCGGCGGCGCGGGCGACCTCCTCAACCCGCCCGCGGGGCAGAACACCCCGGCGCCCTCGTCCTCCCCGGATCACGTACAGCCGGACATCACCCTGCCGCCCCTCCTCCCGGGGCTCCTCCCGGGCCTGGGACTCAAGGCGGAGGACGCCGAGTAGAACCGCACGCACGCGGGCCCTCACCCCCACCCGGGGATGAGGGCCCGCGCCGCGCCCGCGAGGGAACGAAAGCCTCAGAAGAACACGGACCGGCGCTGCACCAGCAGCTTGTACAGCGTGTGCTGGATCTGCTCGCGGACCTCGTCGGTCAGGTTGAACATCAGCATCGGGTCCTCCGCCGCCTCCGGCGGGTACCCGTCCGTCGCGATCGGCTCGCCGAACTGGATCGTCCACTTCGTCGGCAGCGGCACCGCCCCCAACGGCCCCAGCCACGGGAACGTCGGCGTGATCGGGAAGTACGGGATCCCCAACAGCCGCGCCACCGTCTTGGCGTTGCCGACCATCGGGTAGATCTCCTCCGCGCCCACGATCGAGCACGGCACGATCGGCGTCCCCGCCCGCAACGCAGTCGACACGAACCCGCCCCGCCCGAACCGCTGGAGCTTGTACCGGTCTCCGAACGGCTTCCCTATCCCCTTGAAGCCCTCCGGCATCACCCCGACCAGTTCCCCGGCCTCCAGCAGCCGTTGCGCGTCCTCCGAGCACGCCAGCGTGTGCCCCGCCTTGCGCGCCAGCTCGTTCACCACCGGCAGCATGAACACCAGGTCCGCCGCCAGCAGCCGCAGGTGCCGCTGCGCCGGGTGGTGGTCGTGGACGGCCACCTGCATCATCAGCCCGTCCAGCGGCAGCGTCCCGGAGTGGTTCGCCACGATCAGCGCCCCGCCCTCGGCCGGGATGTTCTCGATGCCCTTGACCTCGACCCGGAAGTACTTGTCGAACAGCGGCCGCATCAAGGACATCAGGACCTGGTCCGTCAGCTCCTTGTCGTAGCCGAACTCGTCGACCTCGTAGTCCCCGGTCACCCGGCGCCGCAGGAACGCCAGCCCGCCGGCGATCCGCCGGTCCCAGGCGGCCCCGCCGGACTCCACGGCGCCCGGCTCCGCAACGGCGGGCTCCACGGCCTCCGCGACCGGCTCCGGAGCGGGCAGCGCCCGTACCCTCCGGGTCCCCGCGCCCCGCCGGCGCGGCCGGTCCTCGTCGAACGGAATGACCTTGGCGTCCGCCACTATCGCTGCGCTCCCTCTTCGACTCCGGCAACCCCGACGTTCGAGCCGTCCACGTTCAGCACGGCCGCGACCCGGTCCACAGCCTGCCCGACGCGCGCCGGCGGCAGCAGCCCGCTCCCCCGGCTGCGCGCGAAATCGGCGAACGTCTCGGCGGTCGTGTACATCGGCTTGAATCCCAGCACCTCCCGCATCTGGGACGTCTCCACGACGCGCCCGTGCGTGAGGAGTCTGATCTGCTCCGGCGAGAAATCGGTGACGCCCACGGCCCGCAGCGCCGACCCCACCCACGTCACCGCGGGCAGCAGCAGCGGCACCGTCGGCCGCCCCAGCCGGCGCGCGCACTGCGACAGCAGCAGCACCCCGTCCCCCGCGATGTTGAAGGTCCCGCTGTTCAGCGTCCCGCGCTGGGGCTCCCCCGCCGCCAGCCGCAGCACCTCCAGCACGTCGTCCTCGTGGACGAACTGCAGCCGCGGGTCGTACCCCAGCACCGTCGGCATCACCGACATCGAGAAGTACTCGGCGAGCGCCGAGTCCGCGTACGGCCCCAGGATGTTCGCGAAGCGCAGCACGCACACCGCGACGTCGGGCCGCCTGCGCGCGAAGCCCCGTACGTACGACTCGACCTCGACGGCGTCCTTCGCGAAGCCCCCCGACGGCAGCGACTTGGGCTGCGTGGTCTCCGTGAAAACGGCCGGATCCCGCGAGGCGCCCCCGTACACATTGGTACTGGACTTCACCACCAGCCGCCGTACCGTCGGCGACTTCTGGCAGGCCCCCAGCAGCTGCATCGTGCCGATGACGTTGGTTTCCTTCACGGTGCTGCCCGCACCGCCCGGCCCCGCGCCGCTCCCGGTCACCGCGAGGTGCACCACCGTGTCCACGGCGTGCTCGGCGAGCACCCGGGCGATGGACGACTGCCTGATGTCCGTACGGACGAACTCCGCCGACCCGAGCCGGTGCGGCGGCGCCACCGCGTCGACCGCGATGACCCGATCGACCTCAGGATCACGCTGGACGCGCCGCACGAAGCGGCCCCCCAGCTGCCGGGCTGCCCCGGTAACGAGCACGACCTTCCCCACGAGCTCAGCGCCTTCCTCGTCGTCCCCCGGCTACACCGCAGCCCCTCCACCAGGAT
>NZ_JBHYVA010000363.1:0-8362 GCF_042750055.1 Streptomyces sp. NPDC059456 | reverse complement strand
GCGCGCACCCCACCCCGCCGGCGCCCGCGCGCGCGGGGGGGGGGCCCCCCCCCCCCCCCCCGCGGCGGTGCCGGGGTCAGGAGGTGACCAGGGCCTCCAGGGCGGGGACCGTTGCGGCCGGGGTCGGCAGGGCGGCGTTCTCCGCCCGGAGGCGGGCGGCGCCCTCCCGCAGGTCCGGGTCGGTGACGAGACGGGTGAGCAGCGCGGTGTCGACGTCGTCGGAGGCCGAGCGCAGGGCGGCGCCGCTCGCCACGAGGGCGTCGGCGTTGGTGAAGTGGTCGGCGCCCTGGGGCAGTACGAGCTGCGGCAGTCCGGCCTGCAGGGCGGTGAGGAAGGTGCCGGAGCCGCCGTGGTGGATCAGGCCGTCGGAGGCGGTCAGCAGCTCGGCGAGCGGGACCCAGGGCAGCGGGCTGACGTTGTCCGGGAGGGTGCCGAGCGCGGCGAGGTCGGTGTCGCCGACGGCGAGCAGGAACTCGGCGTCGACCGAGGCGGCGGCCTCGATCAGGCGGACGATGGAGCGGACGCCGTCCATCTCGGTGAGCACGGTGCCCAGCGTGACGGCGACGCGCGGGCGGGTGCCGCGGCGCAGCAGCCCGGCGGGGACCGTACCGCCGCCGTTGTAGGGGAGGTAGCGCATCCGCAGGCCGCCGGGGTCGCCGCCGAGCGAGGCGGGGACGATGTTCAGCGCGGTGGCTTCGGCAGGGCCGTCCACCCCGTACGTCTCGTACGCCTCGGTGAAGTTGGCGGCGATCCGGCCGACCATGTCGATGCCGGACATGATGCCGAAGTTCTGGATCACCGACGGGATCTTGAGCTTGGCCGCGACCAGCGGGGCGGAGGCCTGGAAGGAGTCGTAGACCAGCAGGTCGGCGCCCCAGTTCTCGGCGACGTCCAGCAGGCCGTCCACGGTGGGGCGGGAGACGAGCGCGAAGCCGCGGGCCGCCATGTCGAGGATCTGGTCCGGGGTCATGTCGGGGGCGACGTAGCGCGTCTGCTCGCCGGTGGACTGCTCGAACACGTCCCGGATGGTGCGGCCGTCACCGATCTCGACGATCGGGAAACCGGCCTCGCGGAGCCGGTCCAACGGCTGCGAACCCGCGAACAGCACCTCGTGCCCGGCGGCACGCAGGGCCTGCGCGGTCGGGATCATCGGGAAGAGGTGGCCGGCCGCGGCCGGGCTGGTGAAGAGTATGCGCACGGTTTCTCCTTGCCGTTGGTCTGCCGGTCGAGGCCGAGTCGTGCGGGCTCGCCCCGGTTCCCTTCGGGGAACTGCCGGGCGGTGATGCCGTGTTCCCGTTGAAGGGGGCGATAATCGGACGTTCTGGTACGGGACTTGTCGGCCAGTTGCCCGCCGGCGGGCCCGGCAGGGCGGCCGGTGCGCCCGGGCGGTCGTGTTTACATGCGTTCCGACTGGTGGCGATCATTTGAATCGCATTCCGATGGATGTGCACTCAACGAGTGCTTTCCCCGACCGGCGCGGCGCGTTGCACGAGCGGCCCCCACCACGGCTGTATCCCTGGTGCGTCACATGAGGCGACGCAAGGGGAGACGATGTTCGGGCGAAGAAGGTTCCTCATGGCCGGCGCAACGGGGAGCGGGCTCCTGCTTCCGCGGGACGTACTGCTTCCGCGGGGCGCACCGGGCGGGCAGGCGTACGCGGCCCCGCGGCACCCGGGGCCGGACTCCGCCGCCGTTCCCCGCACTCCCCCGCTGACGAAGTACGCCGACCCCCTGCCGCTGCCGAAGACGGCCGTCGCGGACCCCTCCGTCTACCCGGGCGCCGACTACTACGAGCTCACCATGCGGCAGGGCTCCTGGCGCTTCCACCGGGACCTCGGCCCGGCGACCGTGTGGGGGTACTGGGCCTCGGACCCGCAGCACCCGAACGATCCCCGCAAGACGATCGGCATGGGCTATCTGGGGCCGACCATCAGCGTGGCCAAGGACCACCCCACGGTCGTCAAGTACCGCAACGAGCTGCCGACCACCCACCTGTTCCAGTTCGTGATCGACGAGATCCGCAAGGGGAACCCCCAGCTCACCCCGATCGCCCCGCCGCCCTACAAGAGCCGGCAGCCCTTTCCCGCGAACGTCAACGTGTGGAACGTCGTGCACCAGCACGGCGGTTTCACCCCGCCGCAGTCCGACGGAATGCCGCTCCAGTCGTTCAGCCCCGACGGGATCCACGCCGAGTCCTACTCCACCCTGGACCCGCACCGGGTCAAGCCCAACGAGGCGATCTTCGGCTACACCAACCACGAGCGTTCGTGCCTGCTCTGGTACCACGACCACGGCATGGGGATGACCAGCGTCAACGTCTACGCGGGTCTCGCCGGTCTGTGGATCGTCCGCGATCCCGCCGACGACCGGCTCGGGCTGCCGCAGGGCGAGTACGAGGTCCCCCTCATCCTCCAGGACCGCACCTTCAACGCGGACGGCTCGCTCGCCTACACCATGACCCAGCAGCAGGGCGAGGACACCCCGGTCGTCAACGGGAAGGCGTACCCCTACCTGGCCGTCGAGCAGCGCCGCTACCGGCTGCGCATCCTCAACGCCTCGAACGAGCGGTTCTGGCGGCTCCAGTTCACGACCCCCACGGACGTGCTGCCCCAGCCGACGCTGCCGTTCTGGCTGATCGGCACCGACGGCGGCTTCCGCACACCGCTGCAGATGCTGAACTTCCTGATCGCGCCGGCCGAGCGGTACGACCTCCTCGTCGACTTCGGCAGGATGCCCGTGGGAACGAAGATCAAGCTGACGAACTACAACGCGCCGGTCCACTTCCCCGGCGGCAACGGCCCGGAGATCACGGAGATCATGGAGTTCCGTGTCACCGCGCGGCGATCCGGCCCGGACAGGACGACACCGGGCAAGGACCTCAGGCTGCCGGGACCCGCGCCCCTCGAAGTGAAGCCGCACACCCGCCGCCGTGAATGGGTCCTGTACCAGGAGAAGCTCTTCTCCACCATGACGCTCAACGCGGTGCCGTTCATGGAGCCGTCCCAGGACTTCGTCAAGGCCGGATCGGCCGAGATCTGGGAGTACGTCAACCCCAACCACGACGCGCACCCGATGCACGTCCACCTCGTCAACTTCCAGGTGCTGAACCGGCAGCCCATCGACGCGGCCGCCTACCAGGCGGACTACCAGAAGTGGATCGACGGCGGCCGCCGTCCGCAGGACCGGCCGGTGCTGAAGAACTACCTGACCGGCCCGCCGGTGCCGCCCGACCCGGACGAGGCGCACTGCGACAAGGACACGGTCAAGTCGTACCCGGAGACGGTGACCAGGATCCTCATCGGGGAGTTCGACCCGCCGACGGGGGAGATCGCGTCGATCCCGGGCAGTGGCGCCGTGCTGCCGGCGACGTACGTCCACCACTGCCACATCCTCGAACACGAGGACGACGACCTGATGCGCCCGTGGACGATCGTCGCCGACTGACCCGTACCGGTGGGCGGCGGAGCGGTGTCGAGAAACGGCGCCCGGCTCCGACGTCTCCCGTGCAAGGGCCCCGGGCCGCGGGCCCCTGGCCCCGGAAGCGGCGCACGGAGAAGAGGACGCGATGAAGTACCTGGTGATGGTGCAGGGCGCTCAGGCCGACTACGACGCCATGAACGGCAAGGCGTCGTCGCACAGCCCGGCCTGGAGCGAGCAGGAGCTCAGGGCGATGTTCGCCTACATGGGCGCGATCAACGACGACCTGGCGGAGACCGGGGAGTTCATCGACGGGCAGGGGCTCGTCGAGCCCGCGAGGACGCGGTTCGTGACCGCGGACGCGCAGGGGCGGCCGGTCGTCACGGACGGGCCGTACGGGGAGACGAAGGAGGTGCTCGCCGGGTACTGGGTGCTCGACTGCGCGAGCCTGGAGCGGGTGACCGAGATCGCGGCGCGGGTGGCGCGGTGTCCCGCGCCGGCAGGGGCGCCGGTCTTCCCCGTCGTGATCCGGCCGATCGACGAGGCCGGCGGGAGCGACCTCGGCGGAGGCGGGAACGGTTGACGGCGCCCACGCCCGTCGAGGACCTGCTGCGCCTGCACGCGCCGCAGGTCCTCGGCGCGCTCGTACGCCGGTACGGGCACTTCGACGCCGCCGAGGACGCCGTACAGGAGGCGCTGCTCGCCGCCGCAGGGCAGTGGCCGCGGGACGGGGTGCCGGCCAATCCGCGGGGCTGGCTGATCCGGGTGGCGTCGCGGCGCCTCACGGATGCGCTGCGGGCGGAGACGGCGCGGGCGCGGCGGGAGGAGAGCGCCGTACGCCGTGAGCCGCGCGAGGTGCGTGCCGCGCCCGCCGAGGACGACACGCTCACCCTGTTCTTCCTGTGCTGCGATCCGGTGCTCCCGCCCGCCGCCCGGATCGCGCTGACGCTGCGCGCGGTGGGCGGCCTGACGACGGCGGAGATCGCCCGCGCCCATCTGGTGCCGGAGGCGACGATCGCCCAGCGGGTCGCCCGGGCGAAGGCGAAGCTGCGCGCGGCCGGCGCCGACCACCCCGTGCGCCCGCCGCGGGAGCAGGACCGCGACGCGCGTCTCGGCTCCGTCCTCCAGGTGCTCTACCTGATGTTCAACGAGGGCCACACGGCCTCCTCCGGGCCCGCCCTGCACCGCGGCGACCTCGCCCGCGAGGCGATCCGGCTGACCCGGGCGGTGCGCCGGCTGCTGCCGCGCGAGGGCGCGGTGACGGGCCTGCTCGCGCTGATGCTGCTGACCGAGGCGCGCAGCGCGGCCCGTACGGGACCGGGCGGCGAGCTGGTCCCCCTCGACGAGCAGGACCGCGCGCTGTGGGACCGCGCTGCGATCGCCGAGGGCACCGCCCTGGTCGAGGAGGCCCTGGCGGAGGGGCCGCCCGGCCCGTACCAGCTCCAGGCCGCCATCGCCGCCCTCCACGACGAGGCCCCGGGCCCGGACCGCACGGACTGGCCCCAGATCCTCGCCCTGTACGACGTCCTGGTGGGCCTCTCTCCGGCGCCCGACCCGATGGCGGGGCTCGGGCGTGCGGTCGCCCTCGCGATGGTCGAGGGGCCGGAGGCGGGCCTGGCCGCCCTCACCGCCCTCGAGCCCGGCTTCCCCCGCTCCCACCGCCTCGACGCCGTCCGCGGCCACCACCTCGAACGCACCGGAGCCCGGGCGGCCGCCGCGGACGCCTACCGGCTCGCCGCCCGCGCCACCCTCAGCCTGCCGGAGCGCCGCTACCTCCAGACCCGCGCGGCCCGCCTGGACCCGTGAACGCCCACGGCGACGCCCCGCCGCGAGGGGGTGCGGACGGCCGTGCGGTCAGTGGTCCGGGGCGTGTTCCCTCCTCGACCGGGCCCGGTCGAGGGACCAGGACCCCAGGGCCACCAGCAGGGCCACCGCGGCCCCGTAGACCGGCAGCCACAGCGTCGTGGTGCCCGACAGGCAGTCGGCGACGGCGGCATGGCTCTGGACCTCCTGCGTCTGCGCCAGGGCGACGGGGTCGCGGTCCGCCAGGCTCCCCAGCGCCGCCTGCGTCCGCAGGCTCTCGTAGCGGCCCAGCGCGGGACACCGTTCGCGCGTGCCCGGCATCGGGAACAGCCACGCCCAGCGCTGCATCATGGGGGCCACCGTGATCGCCGTACACAGACCGACGACCAGGGCGTACGCCGTCAGGTTCCCCACGTAGGCGAACCGGACGCCCGGCCGCCACGTCGGCAGCCGGTAGAGGGTGAACAGCACGGCCAGCAGCGTCACCCCGATGTACGTGGCGAACCACTGCCACGAACCCTGCGCGAGCATCGCCGTCAGCACGGCGCCCAGTGCGATGCCGATGACCCCCGGCTGGGCGGGGGCGTCACGGGCCGTGCCGGTGGATGCCGCGCTGCGGGCCCCCTCGGGGCTGGGATCGTCCACGGTCCCTCCTGCCTGGTCCGGTCCCCAGCATCCCGGTGCGGCGCCCGCGCGGCCCGCCGCCATGCCGGGCCGTCCGGAACTCCGGCCCGGTTGGCGGGCCTTGCGTCCTGCGTCCCGCGGCCGCGCGGCGCTCCCGTCGCACGCGCCGGAGCCGCATGCGCCGATGCAGGGCCTGCGACTATGCTCCGGACAGTTGCCACCGCCCTCACGTACGAACGGCGGATGCCGCCATCGGGTGAGAAGGTCAAGAGATACCGTGTTGATCGGGCGTCGGAACGAACGGGCGGCCATCGCCACCGCGTTGTCCCAGGAGGCCGAGGCGGCGTCGCTGCTGCTCCTCGGCGAAGCCGGAGTCGGCAAGACCGCACTCCTCGAATCCGCGGTCGACCGGGCCGTCCAGGACGGGACCAGGGTGCTGCGGGTCCGCGGCAACGCGGCGGAGACCGAGCTCGCGTTCGCGGGTCTGCACCAGCTGCTGCTGCCGATCCTGGACCGGGTGGACGGGCTGCCGGTCCGTCAGGGCGCCGCCCTGCTCAGCGCCTTCGGGCTGGGCGACGACCCGACGCCGCCCGACCACATGATGATGAGCCTGGCGGTACTCACCCTCACCTCGCAGGTCGCTTCGACCCGGCGCCTGCTGCTCGCCGTCGACGACGCCCAGTGGATCGACCACGGCAGCTGCCAGGTGCTGGGGTTCCTGGCGCGCCGTCTCGAAGGCGAGCCGATCGCACTGCTCGTGGCGGCGCGCGGTACGCACCGCCCCGACTGGCTGGACCGGTCGGTCCCCGAGCTGGTCGTACCGGCGCTGTCGCCCGCAGAGGCGGAGGAGCTCCTGGGCGCCCAGCCCGATCCGCCCACCGGGTCCGCCCGGCGCCAGGTCCTCGCCACCGCGGCCGGCAATCCGCTCGCCCTGGAGGAGCTGGCACGTGCGGCGGCCCGCGACGGAGCGCTGCGGACGGCCGGGCAGGTCCCGGTCACCGATCTGCTGGAGCGGACCTTCGCGACCCAGGTCGACGCGCTGCCCACGGCGACGCGAGAAGCACTGCTGGTGGCGGCGGCCGCCGAGGGCGCCGGCCTGGCCGCCGTGTCGGCCGCGCTGGCGCCGGGCACCGACGTGGACGTCTGGCTGCCCGCCGAGCAGGCGGGGCTGATCCGCCTGCACGCGGACCGCCTCGACTTCCGCCACCCCCTGATCCGTTCCGCGATCTACAGCGCCGCGCCGTTCTCCGTACGCCGCCACGCGCACCTGGCGCTGGCAGCCGCCCTGGAGGGCGACCCCGACCGCCGGGCCTGGCAGTTGTCGGCGGCCACGGTGGCCCCGGACGCCGCCGTGTCCGGCGCCCTGGAGACCACCGCCATGCGGGCCTTCGCACGCGGTGCGATGGCCGAGGCCGTGGCCGGTCTGGAACGCGCCGTGCAGCTGAACCCCTCCCCCGCGGAGCAGGCGCGACTGCTGGCCACGGCCGCGTACGGGGCGATCCTCGTGGGCGACGTGGACCGGGCCGAGGCGCTGGGGGCGCGCGCCGCCGAACTCAACACCGATCCCGTGGCGGCGCCCTACATCAACGCCCTGACGGGTCTGGTGGCCCTGCTGATGATGCGCCTGGACTGCGCCTTCACCCTGGTGGTGCCCGACACGCTGCGGGGGGGCGCGGCGAGCGACCCGGCCACCACCACGAAAGCGGCGGGGGTCGGCTACCCCACGGGCAAACCCGCGCCGCGGGCGCGGCTCGCCGCGGGGCACGCCCCCCCCCCGGGGGGGCCCCCCCCCGGCGGGGGGGGCCCCCGCACCCCCCCCCCCCCACCTCCACGATCGCGACGGGGATCGTCTACCACTCGGGCAACCGCGCGCAGCGGGAGCGGATCGCCGCGGTCCTGGCCACGCGCGAGCCGGACAGCGGGCCGCCGCACGCGTTCCAGCTGTGGGACGCCGGTGTGACGGATCCGTTCCGCAACGGCAACGCCATCCGCAGCCGGCTGCCCGCCGCGGCCTCCGCTCCGGGCCGCGCCCCGACGGAGACCCACACGCTCGGGGTGCTCGGCATGGTGCTCGACGAGACCGGGACGGCGATCAGCCTGCTGAACGAGGTGGCGAACCCCCAGTGGGAGGACGCCGACGCCTTCCATGCCGGCATGACCGCGGCCGATCTGGCGTGGGCCAACCTCGACAGCGGGCGCTGGGCGGACGCCCGGCTCGGTGTCGAGCGGCAGGCCGGCCGGTTCCTCGGCGGCGAGCACACGCACGGGGCGGCGCGGTCGCTCGCCGTCCTGGCCACGCTGTGCGCGCTGACCGGCGAGCCCGACGCGGCCCTGCGCCACGCGACGGCCGTGCTGGCGGTGACCGAGCCGGCCGGGGTGCTCGCCACCGTCGTACGGGCGCGGCGGGCCTCCGGTCTGGCGGCGATGGCGCTCGGCGACCCCGCGTCGGCCTTCCACCGGGGTCTGTTACACAAAAGAAACAGCCGCCCCCAAAGTCTTTTTTTAAATCAGGTGGGGC
>NZ_JBHYVA010000362.1:0-8373 GCF_042750055.1 Streptomyces sp. NPDC059456 | reverse complement strand
GCCCCGCGCCGCACCGGGACCGCTACCGGCAGATGCTGCTGGACCCGGCCGAGACAGCCCGCGCGCACGCCCGGGGCGCGGCGCTCAGGGCGCTGCGCGAAGGCCTGTACGCGCGGGGGTTCACCGAGGCCGACACCCCGTTGCTGCACCCGCTCCCCGGCGGGACGGCCCGCCCGTTCACGGCGCACATGAACGCCTGGGGCGTACCGCTGCACCTGCGGGCCACGGCCGAGATGTACCTCAAGCGGCTCGTCGTCGGCGGCATGGACAAGATCTTCGAGATCGGCCGGATCTTCCGGAACGAGGGCGCCGACGCCCTGCACTTCCCGGAGTTCACCGTCTGCGAGGCCTACGCCGTCGGCAGCGACTACCGCGATGCCGCGGCGCTGGCCGAGAAGCTGGTGGCCGCCGTCGCGAGCGCCGTGACCGGACCCGGTCCGGTGCCCCCGTCCTTCGCCCGCCACCGCTTCCACGACCTGCTCGGCTCGGCGCTCGGCGCGCCGGTGGACGGTTCGACCCCGCGCGAGGACCTGGCCCGCCACGCCGCGCGCCACGGCATCGCGGCGCCGGCGGGAGCCGGCCCGGGCGCCCTGGCCCTGCTGCTCTACCGGAAGCTGGCCGAACCCCTGCTCCACGGGCCGGCGTTCGTCTTCGACTTCCCGGCCGAGGGCGCGATCCTCGCCCGCCCCCACCGCCGCGACCCCGCCCTCGTGGAGAGCTGGAGCCTGGTGATCGGCGGACTGGACGTGGGCCAGGGGTGCAGCGAGCTGACCGACCCGGTGGAACAACGCCGCCGCTTCGCCGCCCAGGCCGCCACCCGGGCCGAGCAGGGCCTCGGCGCCACCGTCCTCGACGAGGGCTTCCTGGAAGCCCTGGAACACGGGCTGCCGCCCCTGGGCGGCCTCGTCCTGGGCGTGGACCGGCTCCTCACCGCCCTGCGCGGCGGAGGACGCCTCCGCGACCACCAGTGCCACCCCATCGCACGGCCGGCCCCCGCGCCGTCCGCCGCCACCGGCCGACACCCGCTCAGGAAGGAGCACCGCAGTGTCCACTGACCACGAACGCCTCGACGGCCTGCTGACGCGTGCCTGCGCCCGGTTCGCCGACCGGCTCGCGCTCGGCGACGGCACCGGCTCCCTGACCTACGCCGAACTGGCGGCCGAGGCGGCGGCGCTGCGCGCCGAACTGGCATCGGCCGGCCACCGCGCGGCCGAGCCCGTCCTGGTCCGGGTGGGCAACCGGAACGCCGACCTCGCCGCCCAGCTCGCCGTGTGGCAGGCCCGGGGCATCGTCGTCCCGGTCCACCGGAGCACCCCGGACGCGGTGCTGGGGGAGACCGCCGAACGCACCGGCGCCCGCCTCGTGCTGGACACCGCGCACCCCGCCGGCGGCCGCACCCGCGGGCTCGGCCCGGCAGCCGCTCGCGTCCCCGGTGAACTCGACGCGGACCAGGCCCTGGTGGCGTTCACCTCCGGAACCACGGGACGCCCCAAGGGGGTCGTGCTGTCGCACCGGGCGCTGACCGCCAAGCTGCGGGCCATCGCCGAGGTGCTGCCGTTCCGGCCCGGCGACCAGGCCCTGCAGGTCCTCCAGCTCAACTTCACGTTCGGGCAGTGGACCTCCCTGCTGACCCTGGCCACCGGCGGCACCCTGCACCTGCTGCCCCGGTTCGACGCGCCGGACGTACTGCGCCGCCTCGCCGCCCGTCCGGCCGACCGGATCGCGGTGGTGCCCAGCATGCTGCGCCTGATCGACCGGGAGCTGAGCACCCCCGGCACGGGAGCCGAACTGTCCGCCGCGCTGCGGGCGTCCGGGGGCCCCCGCACCTGGATCACCGGCGGGGAACCGCTGCCCGCCGGGCTCGGCCGCCGGCTGCGCGCCGCACTGCCCGGCTCCGGCATCGCCGACGTCTACGGGCTCAGCGAGACCTCGACCTCCGACTTCATCCTCACCCCCGACCAGTACGGGACGGCGGCCGGCACCATCGGCCGGCCGAGCCCGGGCGTGGAGTTCCGCATCGCCACCGGCGACGGGCCGCCCCGGCCCCCCGTTCCCGGCACCGTCGGCGAACTGTGCCTGCGGACCCCCCATCTGATGACCGGCTACCTCGACGACCCGGCCGCCACGCGTGCCGCGATGGACGGCGACTGGCTGCGCACGGGTGACCTGGCCACCGTCCGTCCCGCCGACGGCATGGTGGAACTGGTCGGCCGGAAGAAGCAGCTGATCTCCCGCGGCGGCGCCAAGATCGCGCCGCTCGAGGTGGAGCGCCCGTACGCGCAGCACCCGGACGGCGCCGGCTGCCTGGCCGTCGGCGTCCCGGACCCGATGCTCGGGGAACGCGTCCACCTGCTGTTCGTCGCCGCCCCGGGCACCAGCCCCACCGAGGAGGAACTGCGCGCCCACGGCCGCCGCCACCTGGAGCCGTACCAGGTGCCCGAACGCGTCCACTTCGTGGCGGAACTCCCGCTGGGCAGGACCGGCAAGACCGACCGCGCCGCCGCCGCCCGGCTGGCCGCCGCCATGGCGGGGACCGGGGCCTCGGCCGGGACGGGGGCGTCCCGGTGACCCTGCTGGGCGTGTCCACGGCGGTGCTGGCCGACCGGGACGACTTCGAGGCCCTGCTCGCCTACCGGCCCGACGTGGTCGAGTTCTACGGATATCCCGCGACGGCACTGCCCCGCATCGCACGGTTCTGCGCCGACCACGGCATCCGCCCGGCCCTGCACACCCCCGTCCCCCACGACGGGGTCCCGCCCCGGCGCTTCGCGCCCACCGGCCCGGACCGCCGCGAAGCGGCGGCCGCCCTGAGGCTGACCGAGGCCACCGTGCGCTGCGCGGCCGACCTGGGCGCGCTCCACGTGGTCGTGCACTTCCCCAGCCCCTATCCGCCCTACGAGGAGGCGGGGTTCGAGGAGGCGTCCCGGGACTTCCTGTCCGCGACGGCCGCACTCGCCCGCGAGCACGGCGTCGCCGTACTGATCGAGAACCTCTCCGCCCACCCGCTGCTGCGCACCCCCGAGCAGTACCACCGGGCCCTGGCCGCCCACGGCGAGCTCGGCCTCTGCCTCGATCTCGGCCACGCCCACCTGCTCGGTGCGGACAGCGGGGCACCCGCCGGCTTCGCCGCCCTCTTCGGACCCCGGATCCGCAGCATGCACGTCTACGAGACCACCGCGGAGCGCTACCCGCGGTACGGGCACGAGAGCGCCGACCGGGGAGGCACCCCGGCCGAGGGCTTCATGGGCCTGTCCGAACTGCTCCCCGACCTGCTGCGCCGCACCCGGCCGGCGGCGCTGGTCATGGAGCACGAGCCGGTCCGACCCGGCAACGAGCCGGCCGCGGCCGACTGGCTCAGAGAACTGATCCACCACCACGACGCAGGAGCGATCGTATGAGCAACAGCACTCACCTGGGCCTGGTGACCCGTCTCGCCGAGGCACGGGGCACGGACCGCACCACACTGCTGAAGGAACTCTCCGAGACCACCCAGCACCTGATCGACACCACCGGCCGGGGCCTCGACCTGACCGAGGCCGACCTCACCGGCCTCGACCTGAGCGAAGCCGACCTGCGCCGCGCCACCCTGAACCGGGCCGTCCTGCACAGCACCCGGCTGGTCTCGGCGGACCTCTCCGAAGTCTCCATGGTCTGCCCCGGCATGGAACGCACCGACCTCCAGGGCGCCAGCCTGCGCTCGGCCTACGTACACGCGCTCGCCGCACAGACCTGCACCTTCGACGGAGCCGACCTCTCCGGCCTGCGGGACGCCACCGGCACCCTGTTCCACGGATGCAGCATGCGCGGCACCGTCCTGGACGGCGCCCACCTGGCCGGTTCGTTCTTCTACCAGTGCGACCTGTCGGACGGCTCCGTCCGCACCGCCAACCTCCAGGGCGCGCTCGTCAACGAGTGCCTGCTGGACCACGCCGTCCTCGACGGCGCCCTCGTCGACCAGCTCACGATCACCAAGTCCGCCCTGCACGAGACCTCGCTGCGCGGCGCGAGCGGGAAGGGACTGGTGCTGCAGCGCCTCACCTCCGCGGACGGACTGGTGCTCGCCGACGCCGCCCTGCCCGGTCTGCGCCTGTCCGAAGTCCGGGCCGACCGGGTGAACGCCGCGGGGCTCGCCGCCCGCGAAGCCGACCTCACCGAAACCGTACTGACCGGCGCCGACCTGACGCGCGCCGACCTCAGCGGCGTCCGGATCAGCCGCTGCGACCTGCCCGGCACGCTGCTCACCGAGGCGCACCTGACCGGCGGATCGATCGCCTCCAGCAGTCTGCGCGGCGCCGTACTGCGCGGCGGGCACGGCGAGAACCTGCACGTGGTGGAGAGCGA
Source organism: Streptomyces sp. NPDC059456 (assembly GCF_042750055.1). Lineage (NCBI taxonomy): Bacteria > Bacillati > Actinomycetota > Actinomycetes > Kitasatosporales > Streptomycetaceae > Streptomyces > Streptomyces sp. NPDC059456. The sequence goes on along the minus strand of NZ_JBHYVA010000362.1, from coordinate 4,032 downwards.
CCTGACGGGAGCGGACCTGTGCGGCTTCACCGGGCGCTGCCTGACGGCCCGCGACGTCCGGCTCACCGGGGCGAACCTGCGCAACGCGAACCTCTACCGCGCCATGATCACCGGAGACCCGCCCCGCGCCATGAGCCTGCGCGGCGCCGTGCTGGAGGGCGCCACCCTGGTCCAGGCCTACATCGCCGCGGACCTGAGGGAGGCCGACCTGCGGGGCGCCAACTGCGCCTACAGCCGCTTCAGCCAGTCGGACCTCAGCGGCGCCCGCCTGGACGGCGCGAACATGTACCAGTCCACCTGGATCAAGGTCCCCGTGCGGGGCGCCGTGCTCACCGGGGTGCGCGCCCCGGTGTTCGCCAACCGCTGCCCCGGCCTGCCCGATGCGCTGCAACGCGCGGGGGGCCCCGCCGCGGCGGAGTTCACCGCCTTCCTGAAGGCCTTCGACGCCGCCCTCGCCACCGGCCGCAAGGGCTCCACGTGACCCACGTCCTCATCGTCGCGGCCCACCCCGACGACGCCGAACTGGCGCTCGGCGGGACCATCGCCCGTCTCACCGACCACGGCACCGAGGTGACCGTCGCCCTGTTCACCGTCTCCGAGACGCCCGGCGACGGCGACCCCGGACGCCGCGCCCGGCGCATCGAGGCCGCCGAGGCCGCCGCCGGGATCCTCGGGCACCGGCTGCACTGGCTGGGCGACGGCCGCCACGACCAGGTCGAGGACATCCCCGAGTACCGGGCGGTCGGGCTCGTCGACGACCTGGTGGCGCGGACCGCACCCGACACCGTCATCAGCCACTGGGACGGCGACTCGCACGGCGACCACGTCCGCGTCGCCCGCGCGGTCATCGCCTCCTCCCGGCGCTGGCCGCACGCCGCACTCGCGCAGTTCGGCCCCAACGAACACCGCACCGTGCGCCACGCGGAGTTCGTCCCCAACCTCTACGTCCCCACCGCGGACCAACTCGCCCGCAAAGCACGGGCCCTGGCCTGCCACCGCTACCCCGGGCAGGGATTCCGGGCCCTGGACACCGCCGCCGTCGCGCTGTTCGACCGGGCGCGGGGGGCCGCCGTGGGGCTGGACGCGGCCGAGGGGCTGCGCCTCGTACGACACCGCATCACCCCCGGCCGTCCGCTCCTCTGAGAGCGCGGCCCTCCACACCGAGGGAGTCACCGCCATGACATCACTGACCACCGAGAAGTCCTGGGCACCGCCCGCCCCGTCCGACGCGCCCGCCCCGTCCGACGCGCCCGCCCCGTCCGCCGTCCCCGTCCGGACGGCCGCGCCCACCCTCCCCGCCGCCGGCCCCGACCACCGGGCCGACCTGCTGGCCCGGCGCACCACGGCCTGCGTCTGGGGCCTCGGCCACATCGGATGGTCCACCGTCGAAGCACTGCGCGCCGAGGGCGTCGCCGTCGTCGGGTACGACATCGACCCCGTCCGGGCCGAGGAACGGCGAGCCGTCGCGTCCGGCCCGGGCGGCCCCGCCGCCCACGTGACCTCGGACCAGGCCCGCGCACTGGCCGACGACGTCGCCGTTCACTTCATCGCCGTGCCCACCGAACGCGAGGCGGAACCCTTCGCCGGGGCGCTGGTCGCGGTGTTCGCCGCCATCGTCGCCGCCACCGCGGCCCGGCGCCCGGACCGCCCGCCGCTGGTGATCATAGAGTCGACGCTGACCCCGGGCACGGTCGAGGACCTGCTGCTCCCCCTCGTCACCTCGGCCGGCCTCGAACCCGACACCGACCTGCTGATCGCCCTCGCCCCGCGCCGCGACTGGTTCCTCGCCGAGGGGTACGGCCTGCGCGACCTCGACCGAATCTACTGCGGCGTCGCGGAGCGCTCCGCCGACGCCGCCCGTGACGTGCTGGGACTGATGTGCGACACCCTGCACCGCGCGCCCGGCCACGTCGAGGGCGAGCTCGTCAAATGCGTCGAGAACGCCTACCGCCACGTGGAGATCACCCTCGCCAACCAGCTCACCCTGGCCTACCCGCACGTCGACATGGTGGAGGTGCTGCGCCTCGCCGGCACCAAGTGGAACATCGGGACCTTCCACCCGAGCTTCGGCACCGGCGGCTACTGCATCCCGCTCTCCAGCCGTTACCTCCTGCGCGGCGCGGCCGACGCCACCCGGCTCTCCCTGCTCAGCGAGGCGGTGGACACCGACATGGCGATGCGCGGGCTCGTCGCCGAGGCGGTCGCGCCCCGGGGCCGGGTGCTGGTCCTCGGGGTCGCCTACAAGGGCGGCATCAAGGTGGCCACGCTCAGCCCCACCGTCCGGATCACCGAGGAACTGCGGCGGCTGGGAACCGAGTTCAGCGTGTACGACCCGATGTACGGCGCCGAGGAGATCGACACCCTGCTCGGACCCGGCACGGCCGCCACCGATCTGGCCCGGGCCTTCCGGGAGGCGTCCACCGTCCTCGTCGTGCCCGACCATCCGGAGTTCCGCGGGGAGCCGTACCTCTCGCTGCTCGACGAGCACCGGGAGCGGCCGCTGCTGGTGCTGGACAACCACGGGGTCTGGGCGGACCGCACGTGGCCCGCCCACATCGCCTACCGGAGGGCCGGCGGCAGCGGCTGGCTGGCCGTCCCCGACGGCGGACCGGCGGACCCCCGATGACCGGCGCCTCCTCGGCGGCACCCGTGGCACCCGCGGGACTCGTGGCACCCGTGTGTCCGGGCGGCGCGCCCGTGCGGCCGGGCACGCTGCCCGGCCCCGTACGGCCGGACTCCCCGCACCCACCGTCTGACGCGCTCACCGACCCCGTGGTCGCCCGCACCCGCGCCCTGGCCGTGGCGCTGCTGGCCCCGGCCGCCGCCACGACCGCGGAGTCGCAGGTCCCGCGCTCCCACCTGGACGCCCTCGGCGCGGCGGGCGCCCTGGGCACCGCGGTGTACCGGCCCGCCGGACCGCACACCCCGGCACAGGTACAGCGCGCGGTGTCCGAAACGATCGCCGCGGCGGACGGCGCGACCTGGTGCGTCTTCGCCCAGCACCACCACCCGCTGCGCGAGGTGGCGGCCTCACCCGCCCCCGCGGTCCGGGAGCGCTGGCTCGACCCCATGACCCGCGGCCGGGTCCTCGCCGCCGTGGCGACCTCGCACCTGCGCCGGCCCGGCCCGCCGGCCGTCACCGCCGTCCGTGACGGGGACGGCTGGCGGCTGCACGGCCGCCTCGCCTGGCTGACCGGCTGGGGGATCGCCGACGTCGTCCTCGTGGGTGCGCTCACCCCCGACGACCGGATCCTGTTCGCCCTGCTGGACTGCGACGAACGGGCCGGACTCACCGACGTGCGCCCGCACCGGCTGTGGAGCATGGCGGCCACCGGCACGGTGTCGGCGCGCCTGGACGCCGTCGCCGTCGCCCCCGACCGGCTGGTCGCCCTGCACCCGGGAGCCGGCTGGCGGCGCGCCGACGCCGCACGCCGGCCGAACGTCAATCCCGGCGTGTTCGGCACGATCGCCGCCGCCTGCGCCTGCCTGACCGGTGCCGGAAACGGTCCCGAGTACCTCGAACTGGGCCGGCGCATCGCCGCCGAGGCGAGCACCCTGCGCACCACCGCCTACCGGCTGATGGACGAGGTACCGGCGCACGAGGCGACCACCGAGCGGCTCGCCGTCAGGGCGGCGGCCCTGGAGCTGGCCGGCCGGGCCGCCACCGCCTGCGTCGCGGCCGGCGGCGGGGCGAGCGCCACCGCCGGCTCGCTGCCGGCCCGATTGCTGGCGGAGGCCTCCTTCCACCTCGTACAGGCGCAGACCGCGGAGAGCCGCACCGCCACGGGGGCACGGATGCTGGCCGTCACCAACGCCGTCACCAACGCGCCCACCGACTCCGCCACGAACGCCCTCACCGACTCCGCCCCCAAGGCCGTCACCGACTCCGTCACGGACGCCGTCACCGACTCCGCCCCCAACGCCGTCCGGAGCACCCGGTGACGGGCCCCGGGCGGCGCCGCCGGGTCCGCCTCGCGGGCACCCGCCCCACCGTCTTCACCGAGAATTCGGATCGCGCCGGCCTGGACGGCG
>NZ_JBHYVA010000361.1:4221-8395 GCF_042750055.1 Streptomyces sp. NPDC059456 | reverse complement strand
TCACTGGTGCGCCGTTTCGGCGGTGCGTGGGGGGGGTCGGCCCGCCGGGGCGGGGGGGCCCCCGCCCCCCCCGGGGCGGCTGGGTTCTTGGGGGGGGGCCGCCCCCCCCGGCGGGTTGCCCGGTGACCCGCCGCTCCCCACGTACGACAGACTTCGAGGAATCATGGTTGCCGCAAGCTCGCGGGGCCGCAGGATCGTCCTGTGGCGTCACGGTCAGACCGCCTGGAACCGGGAACAGCGTTTCCAGGGGACCACCGACATCGAACTGAACGCCGAGGGCGTGGCGCAGGCGCGGAGCGCCGCACGGGTGCTGGCGGCCTTCGCCCCCGATGCCGTCATCACCTCCGATCTGAGACGGGCCGCCGCCACGGCGCGCTGCCTGTCCGCGCTGACGCACCGGACGGCCATCCCCGAGGAGGGGCTCCGCGAGGCGTACACCGGCCGCTGGCAGGGGCTCACCCACGACGAGATCGTGGCCGGGTACGGCGAGGAGTACGAGGCCTGGAAAAGGGGCGAGCCCGTTCGCCGCGGGGGAGGCGAGCTGGACGTCGAAGTGGCCGAGCGGGCGACCGCCGTCGTGGAACGCCATGCCGCGCGGCTCCCGGACGGCGGGACGCTGGTCGTCGTGAGCCACGGCGGCACCATCCGGGCGACGGCCGGCCGCGTCCTCGGCATGGATCCCGCGGACTGGATGTCGCTGGCCGGCCTGTCGAACTGTCGCTGGCACGTGCTGAGCGAGGAGCCTTCGGGCTGGCTGCTGTCGGTGCGCAACGCCGGGGCTCCGCAGGAGACGGAGTTCGCGGAGGGCTGACGGCGGGGCCGCGCGTCCGCCGGACGTCCCCCCGCGGCCCTGCCTCCGGCCTATCGGATCCGGTCGGGGAACAGCCCGGCGATCCGCGCCACGAGGTCTTCGACCGCACCGTCCTGCAGATCGGCCACCAGGGCCGGCTCCGCGTCGTACAGGGGATGGTCCTGCGCGAGCCTTGCCCGGCCCCCGCCCGTGATGTTGAGGAGGACGTGCTCCTCCTCGGGGACGCTGCCGTCGAGGACCGCTGTGCGGAGCCCGGCGAGCGCCACCGCGGAGGCCGGTTCGATGTCGATGGACTCGGCCTTCCCGAAGACGTCCCTCTCGTACTCCGCCGCTTCCTGCTCGACGGTCAGTACGTCGCCGGAGCTCTCGGTGAGTACGTCGTAGACGCCGCAGCGGACGGTGTACGGGGGGAAGCGGTTGGTCAGCTCGTCCGCGAAGACGGTGCGCGTCGCGGCCCGCGCGTCGTCGGCGCCGCAGGGGGCGAGCTGGCGCGTACCGGACTTCCAGGAATCGGCGAGCGGAGCGAACGAGGCGTTCTGGCAGAGCAGGAGCCGCGGCAGGTCCGTGCCGTAGCGTCCGGTGCCGAGGAGTCTGGTCGCCGCCTCGTGGACGGCGATGGCGCCGGCTCCGCTGCCGACGGCCTGGACGTAGACGCCGGGCATCCTGCCCATGGCCTCCACGCCCGCGTACAGGACCGTCGCGAGTCCGTCGCGCCGGCCGATGTTGCGTACTCCTCCCTCGGCCTGGAAGCCGGGGAGCGCGGCCACCGACTCTGCGAGGGCGATCGCGTCGGAGTAGTCGGCGCCGTCCAGCACCACGAGCCGCACCGCCGGGTCCAGCGGTGCCCGGAACCTCATCCTGTCCAGGCCGCGGCGGGGCACGATCAGAAGGCACGGTCGCCGGTGGCGGGAGCAGATCGAGGCGAAGGCCGCGGCGGTGTTGCCGGCGGAGGCCACGACGAGCACCGGCGGTTCCGAGGGCAGGCGCCCCAGGACCGCGTATGCCTCCAGCTCCTTGAACGTCGCCGTTTCGAGGAACGCCCCGCGCTCCGGCCAGTACCCGTTGAAGGCGATCCAGAGGTTGGGCAGGCCGAGCTGGGCGCAGAGTTCCTCGCTCTGGAACACGGCCGTGCGGGCCGCCGTCGGGAACGTCCTGGTGACCGGGAGCCAGTCCCGGTAGCGGAACAGCCCCTCGGTGTCGGGCTGCGGCGCGAATTCCTTCACCGCGTAGTCGGACCGCAGCAGCGCCGGTCCGTGATCGCGGCCGCACGACAGTGTCATGCCGTCGTCCTGACCGCGCTGTCCGCACAGCGGACAGAAGACCGTGTAGTGGCGGCTCACCCTTTTCTCCATTCCCGTATTTCCTTCCTGAGGGTCAGCACCGGCACGTCGTCCGCAGGCGCACCGGTCCCGTGATCCGTCGCGACGGCCGCCGCGGGCGCCGGGCCCGCCCGGCGGCCGGCACGCAGGTGGCACGTGCCGGCCGCCGTCACCCGGCCGCCGGGGCAGCCGGGGCAGCCGGGGCAGCCGGGCAGCCGGGCAGCCGGGCAGCCGGGCTAGGCTCCCGTCACGGTCCGGATCTCCCGGGCGGCCCGCACTCCGTCGCATCCCGCGAGGCCGAGGGCGTCGCGCAGTTCCTCCGCCAGCAGGTCCAGGACTCGGCCGACGCCCCGTTCTCCCGCCGCGGCGAGCCCCCACAGCACCGGGCGGCCCAGGAGAACGCCGTCGGCTCCCAGTGCGAGGGCCCGCAGTACGTCCGTTCCGCTGCGGATCCCGCTGTCCAGCAGCACCCGGCAGTCGCCGCCGACCTCCACGACGACCTCCGCGAGGACGTCGACGCCGGCGACCGCGCCGTCGAGCTGCCGGCCGCCGTGGTTGGACACGACGATGCCGTCCGCCCCGACCTCGACGGCGCGTCTCGCGTCCTGGGGAGCCAGCACCCCTTTGAGGATGATCGGCAGCGTCGTTCGGCGCCGCAGTTCCTCGATGTCCGACCAGGTCAGGGAGGGGCTGAAGGCTGATCCGGTGTGCGAGGCGACCGCGGATCCGGAGGCCGGTGCCCGATGGGCCTCGGATCCCGATCCCCACGTCAGATTGGCGGCCTCCACCCCGGGGGGCAGGGTGAACCGGTTGCGGACGTCCCGTAGTCGACGTCCCATCCAGGGCACGTCGACGGTCGGCATCAGCGCCGCGCACCCCGCGGCCTCCGCGCGTTCGACCAGCTCGAAGGTCTTCTTCCGGTCGCGCAACCAGTACAACTGGAACCACACGGTGCCGCCGACGGCGGTGATCTCCTCGATCGTGCAGCTGCTCAGGGTGCCGGCGGTGAAGGGCACCCCCGCCGCCTTGGCCGCCCGCGCGCCCGCCAGCTCGCCTTCCGGGTGGACGAGCTTGTGGTAGGCGATGGGGGCGACGGCCACCGGCATGGCGTGCTGCACGCCGAACAGTGACGTCTGCGTGTCGCAGTGCGCCACGTCCCGCAGGACGCGCGGCACGAGGGCGATCCGCCGCAGTGCCGCACGGTTGGCGGCCAGCGTGACCTCGCCGCCACTGCCGCCGGAGACGAAGTCCCACACGTCCGCGGGCAGGACCTCGCGTGCCGCCCGTTCGACGTCCTCCAGGCAGTGCGCGTCCCGCTCGACGTCCCACGACCCGGTGGCCGGCGCGGTGGCCGGCGCGGTGCGGCTCACAGGGCGCTGCTCTGATTCACGAGGCGCTCCATCTCCACCGCCTCGTACAGGGCCTTGATGTTGGAACTGCCGAAGGTCTCCGCGCCGCACCGCTCGATCACCTCGAAGAAGAGGGTGCGCCTCGGGTGGGTGGAGCGCGCGAATATCTGGAACAACTGTCCGGCGTGGTCCTCGTCGACGAGGACGTTCAGCTCGTGCAGGCTCTCCAGGGAGTGCTTGCTCAGGGAGATGCGCTGCTTGAGGAGGCTGTAGTACGTGTCCGGGGTGCTCAGGAACTCCACCCCGCGGCCGGCCAGCGCCCCGACGGAGCGCACCACGTCGTCCGCGGCGAAAGCCACGTGCTGCACGCCCGACCCGACGTGGTTCTTGAGGAACTCGTCGATCTGACCGGGGTCCGCCTCGGGATCGGGCTGGAGGATCGTGAAGGTCACCTGGCCCGACTTGCTCTGCACCACCTTGGACAGCATCGCCTGGGTGCCGACGACGATCCGTTCCGCGAAGATCTCGTCGAACCCGAACGACCTCTCGTACAGCTCCACCATCGCGTCCAGCTCACCGACGCTCGCGCACACGGCGAAGTGGTCGATCTCCAGGAGGCGCAACCCGTCCGCGGCCACGGGTGGCGGGGGGGAGCCCGGGGGCCGGGGGGGGGGGGCCCCCCGCGGGCGCTCGGG
>NZ_JBHYVA010000361.1:3448-4211 GCF_042750055.1 Streptomyces sp. NPDC059456 | reverse complement strand
CCCACCCGTCTCTTCGACCCCAGCCCCGGCGCGCCCACCCCCCCCCGGCCCGGTTTCACCGCCCCCCCCCGCCCGGGGGGCGGGGCGCCCAACCCCGGCGGGCAGTCCGGCCTCCCGGCCGGCACGCCGCTGCACCAGGGTGTGCACGACGTCGCCGAATCCGGAGACGGTCGCGCTGACCGCGACGTCGTCCCCCTCGTGCTCCGCGGGCTCGGCCAGTGCCTGCGCGCCGTTGTCGACGGCCTGGCGGAACGCCCTGCGCACATCCCCCGTGCGCAGAGCGATGTTGGCGATGCCGTCACCGTGGGCGAGTACGTAGTCGGAGGCGGGGTGCCGTTCCACCGTGGCCTCCGTCAGGACGAGCCGCATCGTGCCCTGGCTCATCACCGCGGCCCGGAAGCCCTGCTCCGCGGAACCGCCGGACGCGACCTCCACGAAGCCGTAGGAGTCACGCCACAGAGCGACCTGCTCGTCCATGTCGCGGACGTACATCTCCACGTAGTCCAGCTCGAAGTCGTCGACGACCGTGTTGACCTGGGAAGACGTCATGGAAACTCCAGTTCTCTTGCGTGACGGGAAAGCATGTGCGAGAAGAAGAAAGGACAAAGGCACTCCCGAGGTCAGGTGTGCGCCCGCATGCGTGTGGCGGCGGCAGTGAGGTGGCGCCCGGGCGCGGACGCGCCCGCCCGGCAAGGCCGTGCGGGGGGGGGGGGGGCGGGCCCCCCCCCCCCCCCCCCCCCCCCCGCGCGGGGGGGGGGTGTCG
>NZ_JBHYVA010000361.1:0-3439 GCF_042750055.1 Streptomyces sp. NPDC059456 | reverse complement strand
CGGCGGGTCAGGGGGTATCGGCCGGCCTTCCGGCCTTCAACCGGTCCCGGAGTACGCGGCCGATGTGCCGGAGCGGCTCGGGCTGCATCATGCCGACGTGATCACATTCAATCACGTGTTCGTCAACTCCGTTCGTGACGTGGGGAGTCCACGCCTCCCGGCCGGTCATCGGCATGGGGTTGTCGATGCCCGCGCGGAAGAAGAGGAGGTCTCCTTCCACCACGCCCGGGGTAAGGGACCGGGCGAGTCTGCGGTTGTTCTCGATCACGTCGATCAGGCCCGCTGCCTGGTCGACGCCGACGTCGAGGCTCCGTGCCACCTCGCCCATCTGGTCGGCTGCGTAGGCTTCGAGCAGGTTCGACACCCCCTCGGCGTCGTCGCCCACGACATCGTCGTCGGGGAGGGGGAGACCGGCGGCCTCGGCGAGGGCCCGGACGAGGCCCCGCCGGTCGTCCTCCACGTCGGACGCCTGCGAGGACGACGGATAGGCGTCGACGACCGCGAGGAGACCGACGTCCTGCTGCTGCCTCTGGAGCTCTTCGGCCACTGCGTGCGCGACGGTCCCGCCGAAGGACCATCCCAGGAGGCGGTACGGCCCCGTGGGCTGGACGGAGCGGATGGTCTGCACGTACTCGGCGGCCATCTCCTCGACCGTGGCCGCGGGTTCCCCGTTGCCCACGCCCCTGGACTGCAGGCCGTAGATCGGCACGTCCGCCGGCACCTCCTTGATCAGGCCCGCATAGCACCAGCTCAGACCCGCGACGGGGTGCACGCAGAAGAGGGGGCTGTCCGAGCCCTGCCGGCGCAGGGGGAAGAGGGTGTCGAACGGGTCCGAGACGTCCCCTTCGTCGAGCCGCTCCGCGAGCCCGGCGACGGTCGGGGCCTCGAACAGCGACCGGATGCCGACCTCGACTCCGAGGACGGACCGGATCCGGCTCACGAGCCGGGTCGCCAGCAGCGAGTGCCCGCCGAGGTCGAAGAAACCGTCGTCGATCGACACCGACTCCATGCCGAGGACCTCGGCGAAGAGACCGCACAGGATCTCCTCCCGCGGCGACCGCGGCCCACGCCCCGACGCGTCCGTCGTGTACTCGGGAGCCGGCAGCGCCTTGCGGTCCAGCTTCCCGTTCGGCGTCAGCGGCAGGGCGTCGAGGGTGATGAACGCGGAGGGCACCATGTAGTCCGGCAGCCGCTGCGCGACGAACCCGCGGAGCACTGCCGGGTCGGCTTCGTTCCCGTCCGCGGCGGGCACCACGTAGGCGGTGAGCCGCTTGTCGCCCGGGACGTCCTCGCGCACCACGACCGCGCTCTGCACGACCAGCTCGTGCTCCGCCAGCACCGCTTCGATCTCGCCCGGCTCGATACGGAAACCCCGCACCTTCACCTGACCGTCGGCACGCCCGATGAACTCCAGGACACCGTCCGCGGACCAGCGCACCACATCACCGGTCCGGTACATCCGCGAACCGGCCAGCTCCGCGAACGGATCCGCGACGAACCGCTCCGCCGTCAACCCCGCACGACCCAGATACCCCCGGGCCAGCTGCGCACCGGCCACGTACAGCTCGCCCGCGACACCTGCGGGCACCGGCGACAGCGTGGCGTCGAGGACGTACGCCCGGGTGTTCCACATGGGGCGGCCGATCGGGACCACGCCCGCGGAGAGCACCGCATCGGCCGGCACCGGGTAGTCCGTGCATCCCACGGTTGCCTCGGTCGGGCCGTAGTGCACCACGACCGGCACCTGCGGATGAGCCTGACGCCACCGCGCCACCGCGTGAGCGGGAACCTCTTCCCCGCCCAGCATCAACTGGCCGCTCGGCACGAATCCGCGTCCGGCACCTTCCAGGAGCGGCAGATGACTGGGGGTCGCCTTCAGGAACGACACCGGCAGCCCGGAACTGTCACCGTCCTCGGCACCGGCGGAGGTCAGTGCCGCCACCACGACGCGACCGCCGACGGCCAGGGCCCCGTACAGCACGGTGACGCCCGCATCGAACGACACCGATGCGTGCCACACCGTCGAACCCGCGAGATCCGGGTACGCCTGCGGGCACCGCACCACGTAATTCACCAGCGCGGCATGCGAAACCACCACGCCCTTGGGCCGGCCGGTCGATCCGGACGTGTAGATCACGTACGCCGGATGGGCGGGCAGTGCCGGAGACCGGCGGTCGTCATCGTGGAGGTCGCGGGCGCCGAGCGCGGCAACGGCTTCCTGCACGGAGGGCTCGTCCAGGAGCACGCGCTTCGCGATCAGTGCATCGTCCTGGGGGAGCAGGGCGGCAGTGGCCGCGTCCGTCAGGACGAGCACCGGTTCGGCGTCCGCGAGCATGTAGGCGATCCGGTCCGCCGGGTACTCCGGGTCCACCGGAACGTAACCCGCACCGCTCTTCACCACGGCGAGCAACGCCACGACCAGGTCCACCGACCGCGGCAACGCCACCGCCACCAGACCCTCCGGACCGACGCCGCACGCCACCAGATGGCGGGCCAGACGGTTCGCCCGGGCGTTCAGCTCCGCATAGCTCAGCTCGACACCACCACTGACCACGGCCGGCGCATCCGGAGTCCGAACCACCTGTGCCTCGAACAACCCCGTCAACGTGACGTCCGGAACCTCACGAGCCGTTTCGTTCCACTCGACCAGCATCCGCCGGAGCTCGTCCGCAGCCAGGACGCTGACGCTGCGGATCGGCTGGTCGGGTGTGGTGGCGAGCGCGTCGATGACACGCACCAAACGGTCCACGAGGCTCTGCGCGGTTGCCTCCGCGAAGAGGTCGGTGCGGTAGTCGAGCCGTCCTCGCAGACCGGTGGGCAGGCCGTCCTCTGCATGCGACTCGCCGAGGGTGAACGACAGGTCGAACTTGGCCGTCGTCGCAACCGCGCGCTCGAGGTGGACGCTCATCCCCGGCAGGTCGAGATCGGGTTCAGCGACGTTCTGGAAGGTGAGCATGACTTGGAAGAGGGGGTGGCGGGCCATGGAGCGTGCCGGGTTGAGGATCTCCACGAGCCGCTCGAACGGCACGTCCTCGTGCGTGAACGCCGCCAGGTCCGCCTCGCGTACCCGTTCCAGTACCTGCCGGAACGTCGGATCGCCCGACAGATCGGTCCGCAGGACCAGCGTGTTCACGAAGAACCCGACGAGATCGTCCAGGGCATCGTCCGTACGGCCCGCGATCGGCGTACCGATCGGGATGTCCTGCCCGGCGCCCATCTTCGACAACAGGACCGCCAGCGCGGCCTGCACCGCCATGAACACGCTCGCGCCGCTGGAGCGGGAGAGCTCCACCAGACGCGCGTGCACCTCCGCCGGCACGTGCACGTCCACCGAAGCACCCTCATGCGAGGCGACAGCGGGGCGCGGGTAGTCCACCGGCAGCTCCAACTGCTCCGGAAGACCGGCCAGGGCTTCCTTCCAGTAGGCGACCTGCGCCGC
>NZ_JBHYVA010000360.1:7304-8406 GCF_042750055.1 Streptomyces sp. NPDC059456 | reverse complement strand
GGGTCCCCGGCGGGGGCGGCGAAGGCCAGATGGCCGGCGGGCAGCCCGGTGACGGCCGAGATGTTCTCCCGGGCCAGGCCCGCCGTGAGCCCGGACAACAGGCCGACCAGCAGTGTGATCAGCAGTACGACCGAGCCCATGAGGGCGAAGCGGCCCTTGGCGAACCGTAGATCTCTCCATGCGACGAACATGCTCCCCACCCTGGTCTCCCGCAGGGGCACGGGGCATCGCGCCACGGGAGCGATCCTGGTATCGAAGGACGCATCCCGACATCAAACTTTCGATTGACCGGCGACCGCGGGCCCGCCTTTACGCTGGTCGGGCCATGGCTGATCCGCAATCCCCCGCTCCCCGCCCCCTGACCCCCGTCGCGCGCGTGCTGCGGCTGTGCCTGCACGCGCTGCTGTTCGGGCTGCTCGCGCTCTCCGCCGGGCGGGCCGTCACCGACTCCGCGCCGCGCGCCGGCTGGGTGGTCGCCGCCTGCGCGGTGCTGGCCGCCGTGTACACGGCGGGCGTACTGGCCCCCGCGGTGCGCCGCTCGCCGCGCACCGGGGCGCTGTGGCTGGCGGCACTCGGCGCGGCCTGGGCGGGACTGCTGGTGGTCTCCCCCGACGGGCTGTGGATCGCCTTCCCGCTGTACTTCCTGGAACTGCACCTGCTGCGGCTGCGCTGGGGCGTGGCGGCCGTCGCGGCGACCGCCTGCGCGGCGATCGGCGGTTTTCTCGCGCACAGCGGTGCGGTGACGCCCGGCGCCTTCCTCGGGCCGCTGCTCGGCGGGGCCGTGGCGGTGGCGACCGTACTGGGCTACCAGGCGCTGTACCGGGAGAGCGAACGCCGCCGCGAGCTGATCGAGGAGCTCATGGCGACCCGGGCCGAGCTGGCGGCGGCCGAGCGGGGCGCGGGGATCCTGGCCGAGCGGGAGCGGCTGGCGCGGGAGATCCACGACACCCTGGCGCAGGGGCTGTCCTCGATCCAGCTGCTGCTCCGGGCGGCGGAACGGTCGCTGGCGGAGCCGGCCCCGGCGGGGCGCCCGGGGGGGGGGGGCGGGGGGGGCGGGGGGGGCGCCGCCCCGCCCGCGGGGCGGGCCGCGCCCGCCCCGCGC
>NZ_JBHYVA010000360.1:0-7294 GCF_042750055.1 Streptomyces sp. NPDC059456 | reverse complement strand
GGCGGTGCCGGCCCGGGGGGGGCGCCCGGGGTCGCCGGCAGGGCGGGGCGACGCCTAGGCCGCCGGCGCAGCGGGCGCAGCCGCCGCCGGCGCGGCCGGTGCAGCCGCGGAACATCCTGTCGACCCCCGCGCGGCAGCGCTGGCGCACATCGGCGCGGCCCGGGAGGCCGCCCAGGAGAACCTCGCCGAGGCGCGCCGCTTCGTACGGGCGCTCACCCCGCCGGACCTGGAACACGGCTCCCTCGCCGCCGCGCTGGAGCGGCTGTGCACGGCGGCTCCGGGGCCGCGCGTCCGCTTCTGCCTCAGCGGCACGCCGCGGGTCCTGCCCACCCCGTACGAGGTGGCCCTGCTGCGGATCGCGCAGTCGGCGCTGGCCAATGTGGTGCGCCACGCGGGGGCCGGGCGCGCCGAGATCACCCTGACCTTCATGGACGCCTCGGTGACGCTGGACGTCGTGGACGACGGGACCGGCTTCGATCCGTCGTCGGCGCCCTCCGGCGAGGGCGGGTTCGGGCTGCCGGCGATGCGGTCCCGGGCCGAGACGCTGGGCGGGCTGTTCACCGTGGAGTCCGCACCGGGCCAGGGCACCGCCGTGGCCGTCACCCTGCCGCTGCCCCTGGAGGCACCCTGATGACGATCCGCCTGCTGCTGGCCGACGACCACCCGGTGGTCCGGGCCGGGCTGCGCGCGGTGCTGGACACCGAGCCGGACTTCACGGTGGTCGCGGAGGCCGCCACGGCCGAGCGGGCGGTGGAACTGGCCGCCTCCGAGCCGGTGGACGTGGTCCTGATGGACCTCCAGTTCGGTACGGGCCTGCACGGTTCGGCGGCGACCGCGGCGATCACCGCCCGGCCGGGGGCGCCCCGGGTCCTGGTGCTGACCACGTACGACACGGACGCGGACATCCTGGCGGCGGTCGAGGCGGGCGCCTCGGGCTACCTGCTGAAGGACGCCCCGCCGGAGGAGCTGGCGGCCGCCGTGCGCACGGCGGCGGCGGGGCAGTCGGCGCTGGCCCCCGCGGTGGCGCTGCGCCTGATGGACCGGATGCGCACGCCCGCGGAGTCGCTGACGAAGCGGGAGCTGGAGGTGCTCCAGCTGGTCGCGGACGGGCTGTCGAACCAGCAGATCTCGAAGGAGCTCTTCCTGAGCCAGGCCACGGTCAAGTCCCACCTGGTGCACGTCTACGCGAAGCTCGGCGTCGACTCCCGCACCTCGGCGGTGGCCGCGGCCGCCACCCGCCGCCTGATCCGCACCCGGTAGCCGCACCCGGTAACCGATCGCCGGAGACGGCCCCGGCGGCCGACGCGCGCTTCCGTACGCCGGCCTGATCCGAAGGCCCCGGGGCCCCGCCAGGACCGGCCGGGCCCCCTGGCCCGAAAGCCGCCCCCTAGGCCACCCAGTGCGGCCGGTCCACCGCCGGAGCGAGCGGAACCCCGTCGTGGAAGGCCGCCGCGAGGCGTCGTACCGCCTCGTCCAAGCGCTCCGGACCGAGCGTGTACGGGATCCGCAGCCGGTGCTCGAACGTCCCGGGATCGACCCCGAAGCGGGCGCCGCGCCCGATGTGCACCCCGTCGGCCGCCGCCCGCTCCGCCAGCGCCGAGCTGACCGGCTCCCCCAGGTCCACCCAGAGGGACAGCCCGCCCGGGGGCAGCTGCCACGACCACTCCGGAGTGTGCCGCTCCAGGGCGCGCACGAGTGCCTCCCGCTGCCGCCGCAGCTGTGCGAGGCGGTCCGGCAGGGTCCGGTCCAGGCCGTCCAGCAAGGGTAGTGCGACCAGCTGGTCCAGTACCGAGCCCGTCATGTCGGCGGCCACCTTCACCGCCGCCAGCTCCGTGATCATCTTCGCGGTGGCCCGTACCCAGCCCACCCGCAGCCCGCCCCAGTGCGTCTTGCTGAGCGAGCCGATCGTCACCACGTGGTCCGCCGTGCCCCGGGGCGCCAGCGAGGCCAGCGGCGCGGGCGGCGGCACGTCCAGGGCTATGTCGGCGATGGTCTCGTCGACCACGAGCCAGGTCCCGGTCCGCCGCGTCGCCGACAGCAGCCGCAGCCGCTGCTCCGGCGGCATGAGCAGGCCCGTCGGGTTGTGGAAGTCCGGGACCGCGTACGCCAGCCTCGGCACGGTCTGGCGCAGGGTGGACTCGGCGATCTCCATGTCCCAGCCCGCGTCGGACACGGCGATCGACCCGGTGCGCAGCCGCGCGTGCCGCAGGGCGTCGAGGGCGTTCGCGTACGTGGGGCTCTCGGTCACGACCCGGTCCCCCGGCCCGCACAGCAGGTTCACGACCAGCGAGAACGCCTGCTGGGCACCGGCCGTGACCAGGATCTGCTCGGGGCGGGTCGCCAGCCCGCGCCGGGTGAACCGCTCGGCCACGGCGCGGCGCAGGTCGGGCAGCCCGAAGGGGTGGTAGCCGGGGCTCCGGGCGAGTCCCGGCAGCCTGGGCGCGGCCCAGGCCAGGGCCTCGGCGAGGCTGTCCGCGGGGGCGCCCATGGCGGCGATGGCCAGGTCGATGCCGGGGTCGCCGTCGGCCTGGTAGCCCCCGGAGCCGACGATCAGGTGTGCGCCGACCGGGCCGTGGCCGTCGGGGAGTTCGGTCCAGGTACCGGAGCCGCGCCGGCTGCGGACGTAGCCGCTCTCGCGCAGCAGGTCGTAGGCCCCGGTGACGGTGGCCCGGCTGGCGCCGAGCGCCTCGGCGAGCTCGCGCTCGGCGGGCAGCCGTACGCGCAGGGCGATCCGGCCGTCGAGGATCAGGGTCCACACGGCGTCGGCGAGGGCCCGGTATCCGGGGCGGGCCAGCACCTCGGAGGGCAGCAGTGCCGCGAGCTGACGACTGCCGAGGGTTCTGTCCGCCGTCTGGACGACTCGCCCGTTTGCCATGCCAACCTCCCCTGATTGGCTTTGCCGACCAGGCCAATCGGCCTTCAGACTCGCGGTATTGGCCCCCGATTGGCAAGGAGACCGCCATGACGTACCCGCTGACCGACCGCGCAGAACGCGCCCTGGCCGCTGCGGCCGAGCACCGGATCTCCGAGCCGCTGCGCCTCGGGGCCGCGCTGGCGGCCGTACGGCGCCTGCTGGCGCGGCGGCCCCGCACGGCGGCGCAGACGCGGCAGGCGCAGGGGCGGCAGGCGCAGGGGCGAGAATCGCTGTCATGCCATCCCACGCGACCCCAGCCCCCCAGTCCCCGCCCCCTGGTCCCGTGATCGCGGGCCTGCTCCTCGCCGCGGGCGGCGGGCGCCGGCTGGGCGGCCACCCCAAGGCCCTGCTCGCCCACCACGGCCGCCCGCTGGTCGAGAACGCGGTACGGGTGCTGCGCGAGGCGGGCTGCGGTCCGCTCCACGTGGTGCTCGGCGCCTCCGCGGCCGAGGTCCGCGAGCGGGCGGACCTGACCGGCTGCGTGGTCGTGGACAACCCCGACTGGGCGCAGGGCATGGGCTCCTCGCTGCGCGTCGGCCTCGCCTCGCTGGCCGGTACGGGGGCCGACGCGGCCCTCGTCTCGCTGGTGGACCAGCCGGGCATCGGGCCCGCGGCCGTGGCCCGGGTCCGGGAGGCCTACCGCTCCCCCGCGAGTCTGGTGGCCGCGGCCTACGGCGGGGAGCGGGGCCATCCGGTGCTCTTCGGCGCGGACCGCTGGGCGGACATCGCGGCGACGGCGACGGGGGACAAGGGCGCGCGGGTGCACCTGACAGAACACGCGGACGAGCTCACCCTGGTGGAGTGCGGGGACGTCGCCGAGCCCTTCGACATCGACACCCCGCCCGACCTGGCACGACTGGCTTGAGCGGCGGTCGGGTCGCGGATGAGCGGGCAGTGACGGACGTGGCACTGAGGGCCACCGGGCGCCGGGGTCTGTCGACCCGGAGAATCTCGACATCAACAAACCATTGAACTTCCACCATAAGGAAATTACTATCCACTGGTCAGAAGCGCCCTGAACCCCCAGACGGCGCCCGCGACCGTATCCCGGAACTCTCCACACCCGGCGGCACTGCGTGCCGCCCTGCGCGAGCATTCCCCCGCGGCCGCCAGGCACCGCCGCTGAAGGAGTGACAGATATGTCCGCACCAGCGCCGTCATCGCCGGCCATCGTCGACGCCGAGCACCTGCCCCGGCAGGACGAAGTCCTGACCGAGGCGGCCCTCGCCTTCGTGGCCGAGCTCCACCGGCGGTTCACGCCCCGCCGCGACGAGCTCCTCGCCCGCCGCGGCGAGCGCCGCGCCGAGATCGCCCGCACCTCCCACCTCGACTTCCTCCCGGACACCGCACAGGTCCGCGAGGGCGACTGGAAGGTCGCGCCGGCGCCGGCCGCGCTGAACGACCGCCGCGTGGAGATCACCGGCCCGACCGACCGCAAGATGACCGTCAACGCCCTGAACTCGGGCGCCAGGGTCTGGCTCGCCGACTTCGAGGACGCCTCCGCTCCCACCTGGGAGAACGTCGTCCTCGGCCAGCTCAACCTCATCGACGCCTACGAGCGCCGCATCGACTTCACCGACCCGCGCACGGGCAAGTCGTACGCCCTGAAGCCGGCCGAGCAGCTGGCGACCGTCGTGATGCGCCCGCGCGGCTGGCACCTGGAGGAGCGTCACCTCCAGGTCGACGGCCGTCCGGTCCCCGGCGCGCTGGTCGACTTCGGCCTGTACTTCTTCCACAACGCCAAGCGCCTCATCGAGCTCGGCAAGGGCCCGTACTTCTACCTGCCGAAGACGGAGTCGCACCTGGAGGCGCGCCTCTGGAACGAGATCTTCGTCTTCTCCCAGGACTACGTCGGCATCCCGCAGGGCACGGTCCGCGCGACCGTCCTGATCGAGACCATCACGGCCGCGTACGAGATGGAGGAGATCCTCTACGAGCTGCGCGACCACGCGGCGGGCCTGAACGCGGGCCGCTGGGACTACCTGTTCTCGATCGTGAAGAACTTCCGCGACGGCGGCGAGAAGTTCGTCCTCCCGGACCGCAACGCGGTCACGATGACGGCCCCGTTCATGCGGGCGTACACCGAACTCCTGGTCCGCACCTGCCACAAGCGCGGCGCGCACGCCATCGGCGGCATGGCGGCCTTCATCCCCTCCCGCAAGGACGCCGAGGCCAACCGGATCGCGTTCGAGAAGGTCAAGGCCGACAAGGACCGCGAGGCGGGCGACGGCTTCGACGGCTCGTGGGTCGCCCACCCCGACCTGGTGCCGATCGCGATGGCCTCGTTCGACGCGGTCCTCGGCGAGAAGCCCAACCAGAAGGACCGGCTCCGCGAGGACGTCGCGGTGGCCCCCGGTGAGCTCATCGCGATCGACTCGCTCGACGCGAAGCCGACGTACGAGGGCCTGCGCAACGCGGTCCAGGTCGGCATCCGCTACATCGAGGCCTGGCTGCGCGGCTTGGGCGCCGTCGGCATCTTCGGCCTGATGGAGGACGCGGCCACCGCCGAGATCTCCCGCTCGCAGATCTGGCAGTGGATCAACGCCGGTGTCGTGTTCGAGCACGACGGCGCACCCGTGACCGCCACCGCCGAGCTGACCCGCGAGATCGCCGCCGGGGAACTGGCCGCCCTCCGCGCCGAGATCGGCGAGGAGGCGTTCGCGGCCGGAAAGTGGCAGCAGGCCCACGACCTCCTGCTCCAGGTCTCCCTGGACGCCGACTACGCGGACTTCCTCACCCTCCCGGCGTACGAACAGCTCGTCGGCTGACCACCCCGCTTCGGCTGATTCGCACAGCAGTCGAACCGTCTCCGCCCCCGCTGCCCCAGGCACCGGGGGCGGAGTCGTTCCCGCGCCCGCCGCCGGGCGCCCGGCGCCGAACGACCGGTCGGTCGTTACGTCATCGTAATCTGCGGCTACCTAGCGGTAACAACGTGCCCCATGTCACCTTTCCGATGCCACCGGCCGGCGGTACCCCCACTTCCCCAGCCATGCACCGGAGTTCACTCCGGCTTTGCCATGGCCTACCGCAGGAGTTCCGCAGTGATCGGATTCCGCAACGCCAGCAAGGACCGGTCCCGCAGTCGAGTGCGACGACTCGCCGGGGTCGGGGTGGTTCTGCCGCTCGCCGTCGGCGCCCTGGTCGCCGGTTCCGCGGGAACCTCCGTGGCCAGCCCCGGGACCGGGCCCACCGCCGTGGTGTCCATGGGCGACAGCTACATCTCCGGCGAGGGCGGCCGCTGGAAGGGCAACAGCCTGACCAACACCGGCAATCGCACCGGGACCGACCGCGCTTGGGTCTCCGGGAGCACCTACGACCCCACGAAGGTGTACGGGACCACCTCGGACGGCTGTCACCGCTCCGACTCCGCCGAGGTCAGGAGCGCCGGGTCCGTCGCCGACGTGGCCGTGAACCTGGCCTGCTCCGGGGCCACTTCCGAGAACGTCTTCCGCGCCTCCAACGGCGGCGTGCCCTTCAAGGGCGAGGCCCCGCAGGCCGATCAGCTCGCCGCCGTGGCCGCCGCGAACAACGTCAAGGTCATCGCCCTGTCCATCGGCGGCAACGACCTCGGCTTCGCCGACATCATCAAGGACTGCGCGCTCGACTTCGTCCTGTGGAACTCGTACTGCTACGACGACCAGCAGGCCGGGGTCGACCAGAAGATCGACGGCGTCATGGCGAACGTCGGCAAGTCGGTGGACGAGATCCGCGCCGTGATGCGGGCCGCCGGGTACACCGACTCCTCGTACCGGATCGTGCTCCAGTCCTACCCCTCGCCGATCCCGCGCGGCGCGGAGAACCGGTACACCCAGAGCGACTGGAGCCGCCTCAACACGGGCGGCTGCCCCTTCTGGAACCGGGACTCGGACTGGGCGCGCGACTCGCTCGTGCCCCAGCTCGCCAACCGCCTGAAGGGGGTCGCCGCCGCCAAGGGCGTGCAGTTCCTGGACCTGCGGGACATGCTGCAGGGCCGTGAGGTGTGCGCGAAGGCCAGCAAGCTGGTGAGCACCTCGGCGCCCGCGTCGGCGAAGACGAGCGAGTGGGCGCGCTGGATCGACAGCAGCGAGACGCAGGGGCCCGTCCAAGAGGACATGCACCCCAACTACTTCGGCCAGCTCGCGGTCGGCCGCTGCCTGAACCTGGCGCTCGCCCAGCCGGCGGCCTCCGCCTCCAGCTGCAAGAACACCCCCGGGGCGGACCAGACGGGGATGTTCCTGACGTCCGCCCCCTGAGCCGTGCGTGCGGAGTGAGGGGGCCCCCCGGGGCCGCCCCCGGCGGCCCTTGCCGGGGGTGCCCGTCCCCCCGCCCCCCCCCCGCGCAGGTTCCCCCGCCCCCGCGTTGCCACCCCCGCCCCCCCCACCCCCGTCCGCCGCCCCCGCC
>NZ_JBHYVA010000359.1:3103-8448 GCF_042750055.1 Streptomyces sp. NPDC059456 | reverse complement strand
GGGCGACCGCCCGGCCCGCCGCCCGGCCCCCGGTGCTCCGGGCCAGCGCGCGGGCCAGTGACCGGGCCGGCATGGACACCAGCGCCGGCACCTCCGCCGGGCGCAGCCAGCCCGCGGCCGCGTACACCGCCAGCTCCCCGGCGACGGCCCGCAGCCGGCGCCGCCTTATCAGCACGGCCAGCCACAGCAGCAGCCCGAACACCGGGACCATCACGCAGCCGTAGACCACGTAGAACCCGTACTCCCCGAACCGCGACGAGCTGTTCCACAGTGCGTGCAGGCCCATCGCGGCCAGCAGCCCGAGCAGCGGAGAACCGATCCGCCGCAGTCGTCCGCCACCGAGCGCGGCCGCGCCGAAACCGAGCCCGGTGAGCACCGTGAACAGCGGATGCGCGAACGGCGAGACGACGACCCGCACGAAGAACGTCGCGGCCGTCACCGAGTCCAGCGCGGCGGCGCCGCTGCGCACGTCCTCGCCGAACGCGTTGCCGAGGTAGAGGACGTTCTCGGTGCACGCGAAGCCGGTCGCGGTGAACCCGGCCACCACGAACCCGTCCGCGGGCCCGGTGAACTGGCGTCTGCGGAACACGAACACCAGCAGCAGCGCCGCCGCCTTGGCGCTCTCCTCCACCACCGGGGCGACCGCCACCGAGCCGAGCCGGTCGGCCGCCGAGGCGTCTGCGGTGGCCGCCGTTATCCACTCGGTGGCGAAGTTGTTGGCCAGTATGGCGATCAGGGCCGCGGTGCAGGCGCCCCAGCCGAAGCAGAACAGCAACTGCGCCCAGGGCCGGGGCGCGGCACGGCCGAGCCACCGGAACGCCGCCATGAGCGGCGGCACCGGCAGCACGGCCAGCCCGAGGCCGACGAAGAACCCCGCGGTACCCGTCTGCTCCCGCACGAGTTCGAGGATCGCCAGCCCTGACAGCGACAGCACGGCGAACACGCACGCACGGACACCAGGGAGCGCTCGGAACACACGATGACTCTAGCGATCCGCTCTGACACGCGGAGTGAGGAAGCGGGTTGTCTACACGTTCGGGCGTCGTGCGAACAACAGGTCGTGCACGACGTGCCCCTTGTCGAGGCCCTGGCCCTCGAACCGGGTCAGCGGCCGGAAGTCGGGCCGCGGCGCGTAGCCGCCGTCCGCCTGGGTGTTCTCGAACATCGGGTGCGCGGTGAGCACTTCGAGCATCTGCTCGGCGTACGGCTCCCAGTCGGTCGCGCAGTGCAGCACGGCCCCGGGGGCCAGGCGCGTCGCGGCCAGGTCGAGGAACTCGGGCTGGATCAGGCGCCGCTTGTGGTGGCGGGCCTTGGGCCACGGGTCCGGGAAGTACACGCGGAGCCCGGCGAGGGAGTCCGGCCGCAGCATCTCGCGGAGCAGGATGATGGCGTCGCCGTTGGCGACCCGCACGTTCGTCATCCCGCCGCGCTCGGCCAGCGCGAGCAGGTTCCCCTGGCCGGGGGTGTGCACGTCGGCGGCGAGGATCCCGGTCGCGGGGTCGGCGGCGGCCATCTGCGCGGTGGCCTCACCCATCCCGAAACCGATCTCCAGGACGACGGGCAGCCCGCCGAACAGCTGGTCGAGGTCGATGACGGAGTTGCCGTCGATGTCGAGCCCCCAGGTCCCCCAGAGCCGCTTCAGGGCCTCGCCCTGCCCGGTGGTCACCCGGCTGCGCCGCGGCTGGAAGCTCCGGATCCGCCGCTCGTGGTGCGAGCCGGCCGGGTCGGGGGAGGGCCCGTCGGGGAAACGCGGCTCGGTCCGCCACTTCGGGGGCACGTAGGAATTCGCCTCCGGCACGGCTTCCGGGACGCTGGGCTGGGGGTTAAGGGACTCAGACACAATCCCCGGATTCTACGCCGCCCGCCGCCCCCACCCCCCGACGCGCGGGCCACCGCCCCGGGGCCGGGGTTCGCGGACGGTCCACACCCGGACCCGCCACACCCGGACCCGCCACACCCGGACCCGCCACACCCGGACCCGCCACACCCGGGCCCGCTCGGCCCACCGGGCGGGCTCGGCCCACCGGGCCCACCGGGCGCGTCCGGCCTGCCAGGCGCGTCCGGCCTACCCGGCCCTTCCGGTCCGCCCGGCCCGTGCGTCGAGTCCGGCCCGCCGGGCCTGCCCGGTGTGTCCGGTCTGCCCGGTCCGCCTTCCGGCCCGGGGGCGGGTCACGACGTGCGCAGGGTCGTCAGGGCGCGGCGGGCGATTTCCCGTCCGATCGGCAGCGAAGCGGTGGCCGCGGGCGACGGCGCGTTCAGCACGTGCACCGCCCGCGCCCCCTCCTTGATCAGGAAGTCGTCCACCAGCGTCCCGTCGCGCAGCACGGCCTGCGCCCGCACCCCGGAACCCGCCGGGGTCAGGTCCGCCGGCGAAGCCGCCGGCAGCAGCCGCCGGACCGCCTCCGTGAACGCCTGCTTCGACAGCGACCGGTGGATCTCCCCGGCCCCGTACCGCCAGTGCCGCCGGGCCATCCGCCAGGATCCGGGCCAGGCCAGTTCGTCCGCCACGTCCCGCGGCCGGATCACGCCCCACCCGTACCCCTCGCGGGCCAGCGCCGGCACCGCGTTGGGCCCGACGTGGACGCCGCCGCCGATGCCCCGGGTCAGGTGGACGCCGAGGAAGGGGAACGCCGGGTCGGGGACCGGGTAGACCAGTCCCCGGACCAGCGAGGGCCGCGCCAGGTCGTAGTACTCCCCGCGGAACGGCACGATCCGCATGCCCGGGTCGTCCCCGGCCAGCCGCGCGACCCGGTCGCACTGCAGGCCGGCGCAGTTCACCAGCACCCGCGCCCGCACCACGAGCCCCGCCGTCGTCCGCACCGCGATCCCGCTCGGCCGCCGGGAGATCAGGTCCACGGCCCCGCCGTAGACGATCTCCGCCCCGGAGGACTCCGCGAGCTGCCGCGCCACCTGCCCGTAGTCCACGATGCCGGTGGTGCCGACGTGGATCGCGGCCAGGCCGTGCACCTCCGGCTCGTACTCCGAGATCTGTGCGGGGCCCAGCTCGCGCACCGGGATGCCGTTCTCCCGGCCCCGCTGCACCAGCGCGTGCAGCCGCGGCAGCTCGTCCCGCCCGGTGGCGACGATCAGCTTTCCGGTGACCTCGTGGTCGATCCCGTGCTCGGCGCAGAACTTCACCATTTCGGCGGCCCCGCGCACCGCGAAGCGCGCCTTGAGCGATCCCGGCCGGTAGTAGATCCCGCTGTGGATCACCCCGCTGTTGCGGCCCGTCTGGTGGCGGGCCGGGCCGGACTCCTTCTCCAGCACCACCACCCGCGTCCCCGGGGCCAGCTGCGTCAGGGCATGCGCCGTCGACAGGCCGACGATGCCACCGCCGATCACCAGCACATCGCAGTCCACCCTGCCCACGCTGCCCATGCCGCCGCCCAAGCTGCCACCTCCCACCCCTGCATACTGCACCCCGCCACTGACAAAGCGGCTACGCGGGGGTCACCAACAGCGGGCGCGCCCGCTCCCGCAACTCCGCCACGCGCGGCTCGTCCCCGTACGGTTCGAGCCGGTGCAGCAGGTCCCGTACGTACTCGGTCGTCCGCGCCGAGGAGATCCTGCCCGCGACCTCCACCGCCCGGGTGCCGGCCGCGCACGCCGCGTCCAGATTGCCCGACTCCAGCTCGGCGACCGCGCTCACCACCAGCCGCAGCCCGTGCGAGCGCACGTACTCCTCCGTCGGCCGGGACAGCGCCTGCTCGGTGAAGCGCCGGACCTGCCGGGGGAGTTTGAGGTCCCGGTAGCATTCCGCCGCATCCGCCGCGAACCGGTCGTACGAGTAGAAACCCAGCCAGGTCGGATCCGGATCGCCCGCCCGCGCCCGCTCCAGCCAGCCCTCCGCGGCCCGCAGCGCCGCCCCCGCGGCCGCCGAATCGCCCGCCTTCGCGTGCGCCCGCGCCTCGACGAGCCGGAAGAAGCTCATGGTGCGCGCGGTGGCCAGGCCGCGGTTGCGCTCCACGGCCGCCTGCGCGAGGTCCACGCCCTCGTCCGGGAAGTCCCGGTACGTCGCCTGCAGCGACATGGAGGCCAGCACGTACCCGCCGAGCGGTACGTCCGCGGCCGCACGGGCGAGGCGCAGCGCCTGGATGTAGTAGCGCTGGGCCGCCTCCTGCTGGCCGGTGTCGAAGGCCATCCAGCCCGCCAGCCGGGTCAGTTCGGCGGTCGCCCCGAACAGCGCCCGGCCCACCTCGTCGCTGTACGAGCCGAGCAGCAGCGGCGCCGCGTCGACGCGCAGGCACTCCGGCACCATCGACGAACGCCAGTCCCCGCCGCCGTACTTGGAGTCCCAGCGGCGCGCGTCCTCCGCCGCCTCGCGCAGCTTGGTCACGTCGCTGTGGCCCACGCGCTGCGGCGACGGATCGTGCAGTCCCACGGCGGCGGCGGGCACGGACGGGGACCCCGGCGGGGACGGGTGCCCGGGCGGGGCGTGCGGCGTTTCACCGGAAGACTGTGCGGGCAGACCCGTTGACGAGGACGACGACGAAGCCGGCGACGCCGCCGGGCCCTGTGCCGGGGCCGCGGGCGACGCCGTGTCCACCACCGGCTCGCGCGGCGCCACGGCCTCGCGGGACGCCACGGTCTCGCGGGCCGGGACCGGCTCGCGCGCCACCGAACCGTCCGCCGGAGATATCAGCCAGCGCGAGGCGGGCGTCGCGTACGCGGACACGGCGAAGGATCCCGCGAGCGACTGCCAGATCCCGCCACCGCCCCTGCGGCCGGCGAGGTCGAGCCGGTACAGATCGGTGGCCGAGCGCACCGCCTCGCCCACGTCCCGCGGGAAGGCCAGCCCGACCTCCGGCGCCGGGTCCGCGTCCGCCAGCCCGATCTCGTGCAGCGGCACCGGGCGCCCCAGCTTCGCGCCGATCGCGGCGGCGATGAGGTGCGGGGCCGCGCCCTGCGGCACCATCCCCTTCGACACCCACCGTGCCACCGAGGTCTTGTCGTAGCGAAGCGTCAGGCCGCGCTGTGCGCCGAGGTCGTTGACGCGCCGGGCCAGCCCGGCGTTGCTGATGCCGGCGAGGGCGAGGACGGCGCCGAGCTTCTCGTTGGGCTCGCGGAGCTCCCTGGACATGCGCCACCCCTCGTCACACGCGGAACGCACACAACGCATACGCCGCCGGGGCATAGTTGCCCGGCATTTCGTAAACCCAGCGTAGTTCCCCGCCTCCCAAGCGTTAAGGCCCCGACTTCCGTATGGCGGGATTGTTGTCCGCCCGCACAGTCGGGCCCGGGCCCGCGCCGCGGGGGGCCCCCCCCCCCCCCCCCGCCCCGGGGGGGGGGCGGGGGCCCCGCGGAGGGGGAGGAGGCGGCACAGCCCCCCCCCCGGAAAATTATCG
>NZ_JBHYVA010000359.1:0-3093 GCF_042750055.1 Streptomyces sp. NPDC059456 | reverse complement strand
CAGAGGGCCCCGTAATTCCCAAACCCCCGCGTAGTACCCCCCCACCCACTCTACACGCCCCCCCCCAAGTTCGGG
Organism: Streptomyces sp. NPDC059456; assembly: GCF_042750055.1. Lineage (NCBI taxonomy): Bacteria > Bacillati > Actinomycetota > Actinomycetes > Kitasatosporales > Streptomycetaceae > Streptomyces > Streptomyces sp. NPDC059456. The sequence goes on along the minus strand of NZ_JBHYVA010000359.1, from coordinate 3,018 downwards.
GGGGTTGGTTGCCCGCCCGCCCCGGCGGGCCGGGCCCCGCCCCGGGGGCGCACGCCCCCCTCCCGTGCTCCGTGCGTGTGGCCGTGCGCCCGTTCGTGCGCTCTGGCCGGTCAGCGGCCCCGGCGATTCGATGTGCCGTGCGTGGGTCGGCCCGCTGCGTGGATCCGGCGGGCCGGGGGATGCCGCTGCCCCAATCCCCGCGGGTGGCGGAACGGTCCGGGGGGCGGAGCCCGTCTCCCGGACCGCGCCCGCGCGCCGCCGCGGTCGGGCGCCCCAGGGCGTGCGACGGCGCTCAGTACGGCCTCAGTACGGCCGAAGAATGGCCGAAACCGACCTATGGGGCGGTGGGAACGGAACGCCAAATACCGTGTGACCGAGGCGTGTTCGTTTGCACGTGCGCCCTCCTCGGGCACTCTCGCACGCCTGTCTCGTGGCAGCATGGACCCCGAGCCACCCGGGGCCCCGGCGGCCGCGCCCTCAGCGCTGACCACACCGTTCACGCCCCGGTCAATTGCCCACGGGCTGGGGAGGCGGCGGTGCGCTGGTTGGTCGGCTGGAGCAGTATCGCCGCGAGCTTCGGCACGGCCGGCCGCGTCTTCGACCAGGGCGGATCCGGCCCCGACGGACCCCTGAGCGGCGGCATCGCGGACGCCGACCACCCGGACGACCCGGCCGCCCAGGACGCCGAACGCACCGTCGTGCCCGTCGGTGCCCAGCTGCTCTGGGGAGACCCCGACCCCCTCTGGGCCGTCGGCGACTGGCGCCCCGACGAGATCCGCACCCTCGCCGCCGACCCCGCCGACCCCTTCACCCGGCTGGCCGTCCTCGGCTGCTGCGGCGCCACCGACGCCGAGCTGCGCAGCGCCCTCCTCGCCGCCCGCGGCGGAGCCCTGCGCCACCTCACCCAGTGGCCCGGCAGCTACACCGCCGTCGTCCAGACCGGCCGCCGGATCACCGTCGTCGGCGACCTCGCGGGCGCCCGGCCCGTCTTCTACACCCCCTGGGCCGGCGGCACGGCGTACGCCACCGCCGCACTGCCCCTCGCCGACCTCATCGAGGCACAGCTCGACATCGGCCACCTCGCCGCCCTGCTGGCCTGCCCCGACAGCCCGGAGGCACTGGGCGACGGCACACCGTACGTCGGCGTACGGCGCATTCCGCCCGGGCACGCGCTGATCCTGCGCGAGGGATCCCGCGAGATCACCGGGTACGAGCCGGTGGCCTCCCTCGCGGTCGCGGCGCCGACGGCCGATCCCGAGCGGGCGGTCGAGGGCGTGCGCGAAGCACTGGTGGATGCCGTGCGCGCCCGGCTCACGGCGCCACGGCATGCCCCCGACACGCCGCCCCACGACCCCGGCCCCGTGCCCGGAATGGGACCCGCCGACCGGCGCGCGGCCCGGGGCGCACCCGCCCCCGCCCCCGGCGTGGGCGCCGACCTCTCCGGAGGCAGCGCCTCCGCCACCCTCGCCCTGCTCGCCGCCGGTCTCCCCGGCGCACCCGGCACCATCGTCAGCCGCACCGGCGAACGCCTCCTCGCCGTCACCTTCAACGACTTGGCCACCCCCCGCGGCCGCGAAGCCGAACTCGAACGCGCCCGCGCCATCGCCGCCAACCCCCGGCTCCACCACGTGGTCGTCGCCGCCGCGGAGGAAGCCCTCCCGTACGCCGAACTCGACGGCCCCCTCACCGACGAACCCGGCCCCTCCCTCGTCACCGCCGCCCGCGAGCGGCGCCGGCTGGCGGCCGGCTCGGCGGACCACTTCGTCGGCCACGGCGCCCGCCAGGTCCTCGACGCCCACCCGGCCCGCCTCGCCGACCTCCTGATGGACCGCCGCCGACGCCACCTGCTGCGCCCGGTCGCGGCCCTGGCCCGCTCCGCCCCCGGCGACTCCTCCCTGTCCCTCCTGGTCCCGTTCTCCGTCTACTCCGCCGCCCGCCGCCTCGCCCGTACCCCGTACCGCGCGGGCATGGAGGCCGCGGCGGCCCGCCTGCGCGAAGGAGCCGTCGCGTGCGGCGCCTCCAACCCGGTCGACGCCTCCCTGGCCGCCCTGACCTGGTCCCGCCCCGGACCGGCGGCGGCCTGGCTGACCGGCGAAGCCCTCGCGGAAGTATCGATCCGGCTCGGGACCGCCGCGGGCCGCCCCCCGCTCTCCCTGCGCCCCGGCGAGGCCCGGGCCCGCGCCGCCCTGACCCGCCACGCGGCGGACCACCGGGTCTTCGAACAGGCCGTGGAGGTCCGCAGCCAGCGCCTGCACGCCCCGTTCCTCGACAACCAGGTCGTGCGCGCCGCCCGGGCCCTCCCCGAATCCCTGCGGGTCCAGCCGGGCGCGCGGGCCGCGATCCTGCGCACCGTGCTGTCCTCGGCGGGCGTCCGCGAACTCCCGCCCGGCTGGGGCGCCCCCGCCCACACCCCGAACGAGACGGCCACCCGCGTCGGCCTGCGCGCCGCCCTCACCTCCCTCCTGGCCCTGTTCACCGCCCCCCTGCTGGCGGACGCCGGCCTGATCGAGGCCCGGGTGGTCCAACAGGCCCTGCTGGACGCGGCGGAGGGCCGCCCGGTCCCGCTGGACGGACTCGCGGAGCTCGTCTCGATGGAACTGTGGCTCGGCCGCCTCCTCGCCCGCCGCGGCACCTGCTGGACGGGCACCTCCACGCCCCGCCGCCGAGCGGTCCCCAAGGGCGTCCCCACCCGCCGCCCGGCCCTCTCCTGACCCGGGCCCTCTCCTGACCCGGCTATCCCTGACCCCGGGCTATCCCTGGCCCGGGCCATCCCGGCCCCGGGTCGACTCCGGCCCCGGGCCATCCCCGGCCCCGGGTCGACTCCGGCCCCGGGCCATCCCCGGCCCCGGGTCAACTCCGCCCCGGGTCAACTCCGGCCCAGCCATCCCGGCCCCGGCCAATTCCAGCCCCAGCCATCCAGGCTCCGCCCGGTACCCCGACCCGGCCGTGGCCGGGCCATCCCGGCCCCGGCCAACTCCGCCCCGGCCAACTCCGCCCCGGCCAACTCCGCCCCGGCCA
>NZ_JBHYVA010000358.1:0-8451 GCF_042750055.1 Streptomyces sp. NPDC059456 | reverse complement strand
CACCCCCCTCGGGGTAATCGGACTTGGGTCGTGTCGGTTGATCCGGTTTGGGGCCGGGCGCCGCGGGCCGCATCGGCAAGGCAACAGGAGGCGGCACCCGTGCACGGCGACCCGGCAACCATCCGCAAGATCCTCACCGAGCTCGGCGACACCTGGGCCGTGGTGGGGCTGTCCGCCAACCAGGGCCGGGCGGCCTACGGGGTGGCCCGTACGCTCCAGCGGTTCGGCAAGCGCATCGTTCCCGTGCACCCGAAGGCGGAGACCGTCCACGGCGAGCGGGGGTACGCCTCGCTCGCGGAGATCCCGTTCAAGGTCGACGTGGTGGACGTCTTCGTGAACAGCTCCCTGGCGGGTGCGGTCGCCGACGAGGCGGTGGCGGTGGGCGCGCAGGCCGTCTGGTTCCAGCTGGGCGTGATCGACGAGGAAGCCTGCGCGCGCACCCGCGACGCCGGTCTGGACGTGGTGATGGACCGCTGCCCCGCTATCGAGATCCCGGCGCTGTAGCCGGCCCCCGTACGCGGTCGACGGGCGGGATGGAGACGGCCATGGTCATCTCCATCGGGCCGGGGCCTTCGTTGCGGTAGGCGTGCGGGAGGTCCGCCTCGAAGGAGACCGCCCCGCCCGCCGGCACCGCGTACCGCTCGTCGCCCACGATCAGCGTCAGCTCCCCGGCCGTGACGTGCAGCATCTCGAAGGTGCCGGCCGGGTGCGGGTCGGAGGCCGTCCCGTCGCCCGGTTCCAGCCGGTAGGTCCACAGCTCCACCGGGCCGCGCCGGTCGTCGCCGAGCAGCATGCTCGCGCCGCTGCCCGCGCCGGTGGACCACATCCGCACTCCCTCGCCGGGCTGCACGACGTGCACCTGCGGGGTCCGGTCGTGGTCCAGCAGGGTGGTGATGCTCACGCCCAGGGCGTCGGCCAGCTTGACCGTGGTGCCGACGCTGGGGTTCGTACGGGCCTGCTCGATCTGGATGATCATGCCTCGGCTCACTCCGGCGCGGGCCGCCAGCGCGTCCAGCGTGAAACCGCGCTCCCCGCGCCACCTCTTGAGGTTCCGGCCGAGGGCCTGGGTGAGCTGTTCGAGGTCCGACACCGTTGCGCCCCCATGACTGGCGTCCAATATTTTGACTGGCGTAGTTCAATGCACTGAACTACCGTGCGTCGTGCTGCACGCTGCACTCCACCGTTCACCGCACTGTACTGCGAGGCCCCTGCCATGACCGCCTTCTTCGCCCTGGCCACAGCCGTGCTCTGGGGTCTCGCCGACTTCGGCGGCGGGCTGCTGACCCGCCGCCTCCCGGCGCTCACGGTGGTCGTGGTCTCCCAGGTCCTCGCCGTGATCGCACTCGGCGCGGTCGTCCTGGGCACCGGCGCCTGGCGGGAGGCCGGTCCGCAGCTGTGGTTCGCGGTCGCCGCGGGCCTCGTCGGACCGGTCGCCATGCTCAGCTTCTACAAGGCGCTGGCCCTCGGGCCGATGGGCGTGGTCTCGCCGCTCGGCTCGATCGGGGTGGTCGTGCCCGTCGCGGCGGGGCTGGCGCTGGGCGAGCGCCCCGGGCCCGGCCAGTTCGCCGGGATCGCGGTGGCCGTCGTGGGCATCGTCCTCGCGGGCGGGCCGGAGCTGCGCGGTGCACCCGTACAGCGGCGGGCCGTCGTGCTCACCCTGACCGCCGCCTTCGGCTTCGGTGCGGTGATGGCGCTGATCGCGCACGCCTCCACCGGCGTGACCGGCCTCTTCCTCGCCCTGTTCGTCCAGCGGGTCACCAACGTGGCCGCGGGCGGCGCGGCCCTGTGGTTCCGGGCCCGGCGCGGCGCCCCGGTCCTGCCGGCGGGGACGGGTCCGCGCGTCCTGTGGGGCCTGCTGCCCGCGCTGGCCTTCGTCGGCCTCGCCGACGTCGCGGCGAACGGCACCTACTCGGTCGCCGCCCAGCACGGTCCGGTGACCGTGGCCGCCGTGCTCTCCTCGCTCTACCCGGTCGTCACCGCGCTCGCCGCCTTCGTGGTGCTCAAGGAGCGGCTGCGGACGGTGCAGGCCGCCGGCGCCGGCCTGGCCCTCGCCGGCACGGTCCTCCTGGCCGCCGGCTGACCCGGTCCGGCCCCCGGGCGAACCGCCCCCTCAGGCGGGTTCCGCGGCGGTGCCGGCCGCGCGCTGCTCGGCCTCCGCCAGCTGCGCCACCGCGCGCAGCTGCTCCGGCGTCACCCCCTCCGGGATCGGCACCGGCGCCGGGGTCCGCAGCGGGGGCTGCCAGCCCGTCTCCGGCCGCCACCGGCGGACGATCCGCGCGGGCGCCCCGGCCACCACGGCGTGGTCCGGCACCTCGCCCCGTACGACGGCTCCCGCGGCCACCACCACGTTGCGGCCCAGCCGGGCTCCCGGCAGGATCACCGCTCCCGTGCCGAGCCAGCAGCCCGGGCCGATCTCCACCGGGGCGCTGCGCGGCCACTGCTTGCCGACGGGCTCGTGCGGATCGTCGTAGCTGTGGTTCGTGGAGGTGATGTAGACCCCGGGCCCGCAGAAGGTGTCGTTGCCGATGGTGATCCTGGTGTCGGCTATGACGTGGGTGTCCCGGCCGAGGACCACGCCGTTGCCGAGGACCAGCACCGGCTCGCTGCCGAGGTCGAGGCCGGGCATCATCCCGGCGGTCAGCGTGACCTGCTCGGCGATGATGCAGTGCTCGCCGAGGCGGATCCACGGCTCGCCGAACACCGTGCCCTGGGGGAAGGCGAGGCGGGTGCCGTGCCCGATGGCGCCGAAGCGCAGCCGGCCGGGGGTCTGCGCGGTGACCGCGCCGGCCTGTTGCATCCAGCGCCAGCCGGCGTGGACCGCACGGTTGGCGAGCCTGCGGCGCAAGGACGCCAGGGCCGTCACGGCAGGCAGGGATGAGAACGTGTTCTGGTTCTTCGGCACCGGGTCACCGTAACGCGCCGGACGCCCCGAGCGCGCCGTGATCTTCACCCCATCGCCGGGTCTGCGGGGTGCGTGCCCTACCGTGCCGGTAGCGCGACACGGCACGGCAGACACGGACTGAGGAAGAGAACATGACGTATCAGGCGGACCAGGGCCAGGCACTCGTCGCGGGCGTGGGCGGCAAGAACCCGCGGATCGACCCCACGGCCTTCACCGCGCCGACCTCGGTCGTGGTCGGCGACGTCACGATGGCCCCGGGCGCGAGCATCTGGTACTCGGCGGTGCTGCGCGCCGACTGCGGCCCGATCTCGCTCGGCGCGGACAGCAACGTGCAGGACAACTGCACGCTGCACGTCGACCCCGGCTTCCCGGTCACGATCGGCGAGCGCGTCTCCATCGGCCACAACGCGGTGGTGCACGGCTGCACGGTCGAGGACGACTGCCTCATCGGCATGGGCGCCACCGTCCTGAACGGCGCGGTGATCGGTGCCGGCTCGCTGGTGGCGGCGCAGGCGCTGGTCCCGCAGGGCATGGTGGTCCCGCCCGGGTCGCTGGTCGCGGGAGTGCCGGCCAAGGTGCGGCGGGAGCTCACCGACGAGGAGCGCGAGGGCATCAAGGTCAACGCGCTGATGTACGCGGACCTGGCGAAGCAGCACCGCGCGGCCGTCCAGCCCGAGCAGTAGCCGGTCTGAGCAGTGGCCGGCCCGAGCAGTGGCCGGCCGGCGCGCAGGCCGTGCCCGTTCGGCCCGCGCCGTACCCGTACGGCCCGCGGCCGCAGGCGGTCCGGCCGCCTGGCGGTCCGGCCGCCTGGCGGACCGGCCGTGCGGCGGACCGGCCGTGCGGCGGACCGGCCGTGCGGCGGACCGGCCGTGCGGCGGACCGGCCGTGCGGCGGACCGGCTGGGTGGCGGTGCGCCGGGTGGCGGTGCGTTATTCGGCTGCGGCCGGCTCCGCGGCGGCGGTCGTTCCCTCCGCCGCGGCCGCCTTCTTCATGCGGCTGCGCAGCACCAGCGTCACGGTGAGCCCGATCAGCAGGGCCACCACCAGCGCCACCCAGGAGAAGCCCTTCAGCCACGGCTCCGCGACGATGCCGATCGAGTAGATGACGGCCGTGGTGCCGCCCGCCCAGAGGATCCCGCCGAGGACGTTCGCGATCAGGAACCGCCAGTACGGCATGTGCAGCACGCCCGCCAGCGGACCGGCGAAGATCCGCAGCAGGGCCACGAACCGCCCGAAGAAGACGGCCCACATGCCCCACTTCTCGAAGGAGCGCTCGGCCTGCGCCACGTGCTGCGGCCCGAAGTGCTTGGGGAAGCGCCGGCCCAGCTTCTCCAGCAGCGGCTTGCCGCCCCTGCGGCCGATCGCGTAGCCGATCGAGTCGCCCACGATCGCCCCGGCGGAGGCGCAGACCCCCAGGACCACGGGGTCGATCTCCCCGTGCTGCGAGGCCAGCAGCGCCGAGCTGACCAGGACGATCTCCCCGGGCAGCGGGATGCCGAGGCTCTCCAGCCCGATGACCAGACCCACCAGGAGATAGATGCTGACCGCCGGAATCGTCTCCAGCCATTCCTGGATGTGCACCGGTACGTCCTCCCGTATCGCGGCGGCGCGTCCGCTGTGACACGCCGAACGGGCAGCCTATCTGCTCGTGAACACAGCCTTCGCCTTCAGGTGGAGTTCGCGGGAGGAACGGCCCGCGAACACTTCGCGAAGGCCTGAGCCCGGCACCCAGGCGTGCAGTTCGGGATCCCAGGAGGAGAGCGTGCGGGCGTCGAGGTCGAGGACCACCCGCTGCGCCTCGCCCGGTGCCAGGGTGAGCCGCCGGTAGCCGGCCAGTGCGCGCACCGGCTGGTCGAGCGTCAGCTCGGCGGAGGGGCCGACGTACACCTGGGCCACTTCGGTGCCCTTGCGGCGCCCGGTGTTGCGGACCGTGAACTCCACCCGGAGCCCGCCGCGCTGCGGCCGGACGCTCAGCTTCTCGTACGCCCAGGTCGTGTACGAGAGCCCGTGCCCGAACGGGAACAGCGGGGCCACCTGCTGCGCGTCGTACCAGCGGTGCCCGACGTGGACGCCCTCGCCGTACTCCTGCCGGCCGCCCACACCCGGGTAGCGCACCGGGTCCCCGCCGACCGGGGTCGCGTGCTCGTCGGCCGGGAAGGTCTGGGTGAGCCGGCCGCCCGGGTCCACGTCCCCGAAGAGGACGTCGGCGGTGGCGGCCGCCCCCTCCTGGCCCGGGTAGTACATCTGGAGGACCGCCCCGGTACCGGAGAGCCACGGCATGGTCGTACCGGAGGGGGTGTTGAGCACGACCGTGGTGCGGGGGTTGACGGCGGTGACCGCCTCGATCAGCCGCGGCTGCCCGCCCGGCAGCCCCAGCGAGGTCCGGTCGGTGCCCTCGGTGGCGTCGTCGTAGGCGAACAGCACGACGGCGTGCGCCTCCCCGGCCGCCTTCACGGCCTCGGCGAGGTCGGCGGCCCGGGTCGCCTTCGTGGTGTGCAGCAGCCGGAACCGCTGGCCCTTGTCCCCGCCCTCGGCGAAGACGGCGAGCCGGTGCGGGCCCGCCGTGAGGGCGAGGGTGCGGCGGCGTACGGCGAACCCGTCGGCGGCCCGGGCGAGGAGGCCGCCGGCGAACTGCTCGGCCGCGCCCTGCCGGACGGGAAAGAGCTCCTCGCCGTCGAGGCGCACGCCGGGCCGCTTCCCGGTGTAGTGGACGAGCAGCGTCCACTCGTCGTCCGCGGCGAGCGTGAACGTGCCCTCGTGGCTCCAGCTCCGACCGGCGTCCACCCGCCGGTCGGCCAGGTCGGCATCCGGGGTGAGCAGCTTCGGCGGGAGCGGGCGGCCGTACAGGTCCTCGCCGAGCGCGTGGCGGACCGTACTGCCGTTGCCGGCGCGCCGTCTGATCGCGTCGAGCGGGGCGGCCGCCCGGTCGGGGACCACGTGCGCGCTGCCCCCGCCGCCGACGAAGGGGACCTGCCCGGTGGGGCCGATCACGGCGATCGAGCGGGCGGCGGCGCCGGTCAGCGGCAGGGTGGCGTGCTCGTTGCGCAGCAGGACCGCCCCGGCCGCGGCGACCCGGCGGGCGACCCGGGCTCCCGCGGCCGCGTCGCGGGCGGGCCGGGCCGGCGGGCGCGCGGCCAGCAGCCCGAACCGGTCCATCGTGGCCAGGATCCGGCGGACCGCGAGGTCCACGGTGTCCTCGCGGACGGAGCCGCCGCGCACGGCCTGGCGGAGCGGGTCGCCGAAGTGGGTGCCGCCGGGCATCTCCATGTCGAGGCCGGCGCCGATGGCGGCGACGGTGCTGTGGGCCGCGTCCCAGTCGGACACCACCCAGCCGCCGAACCCCCAGCGGCCGCGCAGCACCTCGTCGAGCAGCGGCTTGTTCTCGCAGGCGTACGTGCCGTTGACCTTGTTGTACGCGCCCATCACGGCGCCCGCTCCGGCGCCGACGGCGGCCTCGAAGCCGCGCAGCTCCGTCTCGTGCAGGGTCTGTTCGGCGGCCACGGCGTCGACGGTGTCGCGGCCCCGCTCCTGGTTGCCGAGCGCGAAGTGCTTGACGGTGGCGATGAGCCCCTCGTCCTGGATGCCGCGGACCACTTCCGCGACGAGGTCCGCCGTCAGCCGGGGGTCTTCGGAGAAGGTCTCGAAGTTCCGCCCGGCGTACGGGGTGCGGATCAGGTTGGCCATCGGGGCGAGCGCGACGTCCTGTCCCAGGGCCCGGCCCTCGCGGCCGATGACCCTGCCGTACTCGCGGGCCAGCGCCGGGTCGAAGGCGGAGGCCAGCATCACCGGCGCGGGCAGCGCGGTGGCCGGCTCGGCGACCCGGACCCCGGCGGGCCCGTCGGCGAGGCGCAGCGCCGGGATGCCCAGGCGCGGTACGCCCGGCAGGTACCCGGCCTGGCCGAGCGGGGCGGGGTCGCGGGCGCCGTGCAGCAGGGAGGTCTTCTCCTCCGGGGTGAGCCGCTCCAGCAGGGCGTCGATCCGGGCGGCGCTGCCGGGCCGGCCGGGCACCGCGGTCGCGCCCCCGGAAGCCCGGGCCGCACGGGGGACGGCGTCGGGCGGCACCGCGGCCACGCAGCCGCCCGTTCCCAGCGCGGCGCCCGCCGCCGCGAGCAGCCGCATCGCGGAACGTCTGGACACGGCCTCGCTCATGGGGGGCTCCCTGCGGCTCCGGGCGGCGCGAGCGGCCCGCGCCGGACCTCTCCCGCGCCCACTGTGCGGCGCGGGCCCGGCCGGCCGGTGCGGGCGCGCCACCGCTGCGGCGAGGTTCAGCCCTGCGGCGGCGGCTCCGGGAGTTCGCCGTCACGGCGGGCCGCGTCCTGCGCCTGCACCCGCGCCTCCGTGCGGTGCCCGCGCGCGATGTAGTCCCGTACGACGGCCTCCACCGCGTCCTGGGGCGAACCGATCCCGGCGAGGACCATCACCTCCACCACGAGCCCGGCGTCGAGACTGATGTCGACCTTGGCCACGGCCACCTCCTGAACAGTCGCCCGGACTCCAGCCATCCCCCGTACTCGGGGGCCCGACACGCGCGGGCGCGCAAAGAAGTCGGACACCGCTGAGAACAGAGGGAACGCCGAGGACGCAGAAAGCACGGAACCCGCCCAAGGGCGAGGGTTCTTCCTCGTCCCCGGGCGGGTCCTGGACCGGCGGCACCGCCCACGCACGGGCGGCCGCCGGCGACTAGGCGTTCGGGCGGAGCGTCCAGACGACGGTCATTTCGCCCGTCACGGCCTCGTCCTCGCGCTGGATGGCGATGGTGACGGGGAACTCGGGGCGGCCGCCCGCGTCGAGTTCGGCGATGACCTCGGCGGCCGGGCGGCCGAGGGTGGCGGTCGCGGTCACGACGCCCTTGGCGAGCTTCTTGTAGCCGATCTCGGCCTTGACGGCGAGGGGCACGGCGCGCGAGAGCTGGTCGCCGAAGGCGGCCAGGACGATGGCGCCGCTCGCGGACTCGGCGAGGGTGAACATGGCGCCGGCGTGCGGGCCGCCCACGTGGTTGTGGTAGTCGGGCTGGTCGGGCAGCCGGACGACGGCGCGCTCGGGGGTGGTCTCCAGGAACTGGAGGTTCAGGGTCCGGGCCATCGGCACCGTAGCGGCGAGCAGTTCGCCCACGTTCATCTGGTCTGCGCTCATGACAGGCGATGTTACCCACCAGTAGACAGCCTTGGCCAGACCTGCCCGGGGGCGGCCGTGGCCCCTGTCACCCCCGCCCACTATCGTTACCGGCCATGTGGCCAGGACAGCAGCAGCCGCCCGGGGGAGAACAGAACCCCCAGGACGCGCATCAGAACCCGTACCAGCAGCAGCCAGGACAGGGACAGCAGCCGAACCCGTACCAGCAGCAGGCCGGCTACGGGTACCCGCAGGCGGGCTACCAGGCACCCCCGCCGGTGCAGCCCTGGGGCCAGCCCCAGCAGGCCGCGGCGCCGCCGCGCACCCCCGCCCGGATCCCCCCCGCCCCCCACAACCCCGCCGGAGACCCCGGGGGCGCCCGCGCCGCCGGGGGCGCCCCCCCCCCCGCCCGCGAGGTCTCCGGGCGCCGCTAAAAAA
>NZ_JBHYVA010000357.1:0-8453 GCF_042750055.1 Streptomyces sp. NPDC059456 | reverse complement strand
CGGCGGGGCCGGGTTGCCGCGGGGGGGCGGGGCTCGGGGGGGCGGCCGTCGGCTACTTGGCCGGGGACTTCCCGGCCGGCCTGGCGGGCTTGCCGGTCTTGGCCGCGGACTTCGCGCCGCCGGCGTCGGCCTTGGGGCCGGTCACGGTCTCGGGCGAGTCCGTGGCCGTGACCTCGGCCGGTGCCGCCTTCGCAGGAGCGGCGGACGGGCCGGCGGCCGCAGCGGCCTCCAGACGCGACACGCCGAACTTCAGCGCGGCCTCGAACGTGTTGTCCGGGTCGAGCCGGCGCAGCTCCTCCGCGAGCAGCTCGGCCGTGTCGCGGCGCTTGAGCGCCACCGCACGGTCGGGCTGACCCGGCATGCACAGCGTGGCCAGCGAGCCGTCGGCCCGGTCCAGGACGATGTCGCCGTCCTTGGTCTCCAGCCGGACCGAGGTCAGGCCGGGGCCCTGCGAGCCGGTCCGCCGGACGGGTACCTGGAGGCGGTCCGCCAGCCACATGGCCAGCAGCTCGCAGCTCGGGTTCTCGTCCTCGCCCTCGACGACCGCCGAGGTGACCTTCACGGCCTGCTGGTCCAGCGCGGCGGCCAGCATCGACCGCCACGGCGTGATCCGGGTCCAGGACAGGTCCGTGTCACCCGGGGCGTAGGCCGCGGCCCGCTCCCCGAGCGCCTGCTGCGGGCTCTCGCTGGCGTACGTGTCCGAGATCCGGCGCTGTCCGAGCGCACCCAGCGGGTCGCCCGCCAGGTTCGACGGGGCGCCGTCCGGCCACCAGACCACGACGGGCGCGTCCGGCAGGAGGAGCGGGAGAACCACCGACTGGGCGTGGTTGACCAGTTCACCGTGAAGGCGGAGCACCACCGTCTCGCCGGTGCCGGCGTCCGCCCCGACGCGGACTTCCGCGTCGAGACGGGCGTCGCGGCGGCTGCGCGGCGAGCGGCTGGCCCGCTTGATGACGACGACGATCCGCGAAGGGTGTTCGTGGGACGCGTCGTTCGCCGACTTGAGCGCGTCGTACGCGTTCTCTTCGTCGGTCACGATCACCAGCGTGAGGACCATGCCGATGGCAGGCGTGCCGATGTCCCGGCGCGCCTGCACCAACGCGGCGTTGATCTTGCTGGAGGTGGTCTCCGTGAGGTCGATCTTCATGGCCGGCGCCAGCTCCGTCCGTCTCGTGCGAGCATCTCGTCCGCCTCGACCGGCCCCCAGGTGCCCGCCGGGTACTGCGCGGGCTTGCCGTGCTTGTCCCAGTACTCCTCGATCGGGTCGAGGATGTTCCAGGACAGCTCGACCTCCTGGTGGCGCGGGAAGAGGTTCGCGTCACCCAGCAGGACATCGAGGATCAGCCGCTCGTACGCCTCGGGGCTCGACTCCGTGAAGGACTCGCCGTACGCGAAGTCCATCGTGACGTCCCGGACCTCCATGGAGGTGCCCGGAACCTTGGAGCCGAAGCGCACCGTGATGCCCTCGTCCGGCTGGACCCGGATGACCAGGGCGTTCTGCCCCAGCTCCTCGGTCGCGCCCGACTCGAACGGCAGGTACGGGGCCCGCTTGAAGACGACCGCGATCTCGGTGACGCGGCGGCCCAGGCGCTTGCCGGTCCGCAGGTAGAACGGGACGCCCGCCCAGCGGCGGTTGTTGATCTCCAAGCGGATCGCCGCGTAGGTGTCGGTCTTCGACTTGGGGTCGATGCCGTCCTCTTCGAGGTACCCGACGACCTTCTCGCCACCCTGCCACGCCGCCGAGTACTGGCCGCGCACGGTGTGCTTGCCCAGGTCCTCGGGGAGCTCCACGGCCGTGAGGACCTTGAGCTTCTCCGCCACCAGCGCCTTGGGGTGGAAGGAGCCGGGCTCCTCCATCGCGGTCAGCGCGAGCAGCTGGAGCAGGTGGTTCTGGATGACGTCACGGGCCGCGCCGATGCCGTCGTAGTACCCGGCCCGGCCGCCGATGCCGATGTCCTCGGCCATGGTGATCTGCACGTGGTCGACGTACGACCGGTTCCAGATCGGCTCGAACATGGTGTTGGCGAAGCGGAGCGCCAGGATGTTCTGGACGGTCTCCTTGCCGAGGTAGTGGTCGATCCGGAAGACCTCGTCACGCGGGAACACCTCGTGGACGACCTTGTTGAGCTCCTCGGCGCTCTTCAGGTCGTGCCCGAAGGGCTTCTCGATGACGGCACGCCGCCAGGAGCCCTCCTTCTGGGCCAGCCCGTGGTTCTTGAGCTGCTGGACCACCTTGGGGAAGAACTTCGGCGGCACGGACAGGTAGAAGGCGAAGTTGCCGCCCGTCCCCTGCGCCTTGTCGAGCTCGTCGATCGTCGACTTCAGCGTCTCGAACGCCGCGTCGTCGTCGAAGTCGCCCTGCACGAACCGGCAGCCCTGCACCAGCTGCTGCCAGACCTCCTCCCGGAAGGGGGTGCGCGAGTGCTGCTTGACGGCCTCGTACACCTCCTGTGCGAAGTCCTCGTGCTCCCATTCACGGCGGGCGAAGCCGATCAGCGAGAAGCCCGGCGGCAGCAGCCCCCGGTTCGCCAGGTCGTAGATGGCGGGCATCAGCTTCTTGCGCGACAGGTCACCCGTAACGCCGAAAATGACCAGGCCGGACGGCCCCGCGATGCGCGGGAGCCGCCGGTCCTGTGCGTCACGAAGCGGGTTCGCTCCGTCTACAGACAAAGTGCTCAGGCCTCCGTAGGGGCGAGGCGCTCGAGCTCCGCCTCGGTGGACTTCAGCAGGTCGTTCCACGCGGCCTCGAACTTCTCGACGCCCTCGTCCTCCAGCAGCTGCACCACATCGTCGTACGAGACGCCCACCTTCGCGACCGCTTCGAGCTCGGCACGCGCCTGCTCGTAGGTGCCGCGCACGGTGTCACCGGTGACCTCGCCGTGGTCGGCGGTGGCCTCCAGGGTGGCCTCCGGCATGGTGTTCACCGTGTTCGGGGCGACCAGGTCGACCACGTACAGGGTGTCCTTGTACGCCGGGTCCTTGACGCCCGTCGAGGCCCACAGCGGACGCTGCTTGTTGGCGCCCACCCGCTCCAGGGCGTTCCACCGGTCGGAGGAGAACACCTCCTCGTAGGCCTCGTAGGCCAGACGGGCGTTGGCGAGGGCCGCCTTGCCCTTGAGGGCCTTCGCCTCGTCGGAGCCGACGGCGTCCAGGCGCTTGTCGATCTCGGTGTCCACGCGGGACACGAAGAAGGAGGCGACCGAGTGGATCTCGGACAGGTCCAGGCCCGCGGCCTTCGCCTTCTCCAGACCCGACAGGTACGCGTCCATGACCTCGCGGTAGCGCTCCAGCGAGAAGATCAGCGTGACGTTGACGCTGATGCCCTTGCCGATGACCTCGGTGATCGCCGGCAGGCCGGCCTTGGTCGCCGGGATCTTGATCAGCGTGTTCGGGCGGTCCACCAGCCAGGCGAGCTGCTTGGCCTCGGCGATGGTCGCCGCGGTGTTGTGGGCCAGCCGGGGGTCGACCTCGATCGACACGCGGCCGTCCTGGCCGTCGGTGCTGTCGAAGACCGGGCGCAGGATGTCGGCGGCGTCGCGGACGTCCGCCGTCGTGATCATGCGGATGGCCTCGTCGACGGTGACCTTGCGGGCGGCGAGGTCGGCGAGCTGCTGCTCGTAGCCGTCGCCGCTGCTGATCGCCTTCTGGAAGATCGACGGGTTGGTCGTGACACCGACCACGTGCGACTGGTCGATGAGCTCGGCCAGGTTGCCGGACGTGATGCGCTTGCGGGACAGGTCGTCCAGCCAGATCGCCACGCCCTCGTCGGAGAGGCGCTTGAGTGCGTCTGTCATGGGAATTGCATCTCCTACTGGTTCGTGTACCGGTGTCAGCGCGCGGCGGCGGTGATCCCACCGATTTCATCAAGAGAGGCCTTGGCGGCGGCGGCCACGGCCTCGGGGGTGAACCCGAACTCGCGGAACAGCACCTTGGCGTCGGCAGAGGCGCCGAAGTGCTCCAGCGAGACGATCCGGCCCGCGTCGCCGACGTAGCGGTGCCAGGTCAGGCCGACACCGGCCTCGACCGCGACCCGCGCCTTGACGGACGGCGGCAGGACGCTGTCCTTGTACGCCTGGTCCTGCTCCTCGAACCACTCGACGGACGGCATCGAGACCACGCGGGCCGGGATGCCCTCGGCCTGCAGCGCCTCGCGCGCGGCGACGGCGAGCTGGACCTCGGAGCCGGTGCCGATGAGGACGACCTGAGCCTCTCCGCCTTCCGCCTCGAAGAGCACGTACCCGCCCTTGGCGGCGTCCTCGTTGCGGTCGTACGTCGGCACGCCCTGGCGGGTGAGCGCCAGACCGTGCGGGGCACCCTTGCCGAACACCTTGGTGTGGCGGCGCAGGATCTCGCGCCAGGCGATGACGGTCTCGTTCGCGTCGGCCGGGCGGACCACGTTCAGGCCCGGGATGGCGCGCAGCGAGGCGAGGTGCTCGACCGGCTGGTGGGTCGGGCCGTCCTCGCCCAGACCGATGGAGTCGTGCGTCCACACGTACGTCACCGGCACGTGCATCAGCGCGGACAGGCGGACGGCGTTGCGCATGTAGTCGGAGAACACCAGGAAGGTGCCGCCGTAGATGCGGGTGTGGCCGTGCAGCGCGATGCCGTTCATGGTCGCGGCCATGGCGTGCTCGCGGATGCCGAAGTGGACGGTGCGGCCGTACGGGTCGGCCTCCGGCAGCGGGTTGCCCTTCGGGAGGAAGGACGAGTGCTTGTCGATCGTGGTGTTGTTGGAGCCGGCCAGGTCGGCCGAGCCGCCCCACAGCTCCGGGATGACCGGGCCGAGCGCTTCGAGCACCTTGCCGGAGGCCGCACGGGTGGCGACGCCCTTGCCGGTCTCGAAGACGGGGAGCTTGTCCTCCCAGCCGGCGGGCAGCTCGTTGGCGTTGATGCGGTCGAACTCGGCGGCGCGCTCCGCGTCGGCGGTGCGCCAGGCGGAGAAGTCCTTCTCCCACGCGGCCTTGGCCTCGCGGCCGCGGTCCAGCGCCTTGCGGGTGTGCGCGAGGACCTCGGCGGAGACGTCGAAGCTCTTCTCCGGGTCGAAGCCGAGGACGCGCTTGGTGGCGGCGACCTCGTCGTCACCGAGGGCCGAGCCGTGCGAGGCCTCGGTGCCCTGGGCGTGCGGGGCCGGCCACGCGATGATCGAGCGCATCGCGATGAAGGAGGGGCGCCCGGTCTCGGCCTTGGCCGCGGCGAGGGCCTCGAACAGCGCCTTCGGGTCGAGGTCGCCGTTCGGCTGCTGCGCGACGCGCTGGACGTGCCAGCCGTACGCCTCGTAGCGCTTGAGGGTGTCCTCGGAGACGGCCGTCTCGGTGTCGCCCTCGATGGAGATGTGGTTGTCGTCCCACAGCAGCACCAGGTTGCCGAGCTTCTGGTGGCCGGCCAGGGCCGACGCCTCGTGGGAGATGCCCTCCTGGAGGCAGCCGTCACCCGCGATCGCGTAGACCATGTGATCGAACGGGGAGGTGCCCGGAGCGGCCTCCGGGTCGAACAGGCCGCGCTCGTAGCGGGCGGCCATGGCCATGCCCACCGCGTTGGCGATGCCCTGGCCCAGCGGGCCGGTGGTGGTCTCGACGCCGGCCGTGTGGCCGTACTCCGGGTGGCCGGGGGTCTTGGAACCCCAGGTGCGGAACGCCTCCAGGTCGGCCAGCTCCAGGCCGAAGCCGCCCAGGTAGAGCTGGGTGTAGAGGGTGAGGGACGAGTGCCCCGCGGAAAGCACGAAACGGTCGCGGCCCACCCACTCGGGATCCGCGGGGTCGTGCCGCATCACCTTCTGGAAGAGGGTGTACGCGGCGGGGGCCAGGCTCATCGCCGTACCGGGGTGGCCGTTACCGACCTTCTGGACCGCGTCGGCGGCCAGGATGCGGGCGGTGTCGACGGCCCGCTGGTCGAGGTCGGTCCAGTCGAGCTCTGTGGTCGTCGGCTTGGTGCTCACCGTGGGTCAGGGCTCCTCTCCACATGTCTGTTACCCGGTGACGAACGGTGACACCGGCGCGATTCCGAGCCTACCCCCGCCACGGCGTGCAGCTATTCGAGTGCCCGCAGTCCGTCACAACGTCGGCGGTCCGATCGGACCAACACGAGGCGACCCCCGCGCGGGGCGACGTAAGTGCAACGTCTAGAGTGGCGTGGTACGTGCGAGCCTTCAGCGGACCTTTATGTCCGGAGCTTGCTGGTTTCTCTGTCAGGGGTGTGCGTGACGGCCGTCGAATCCCGTCCAGCGGGGGTGCTCGGGACGAGCCCCGGTCACCGGCCGTTCGGGGCCCGGGTCATGGCTTTCGTGGCTTTGACCAAGCCGCGGATCATCGAACTTCTGCTGATCACCACAGTGCCGGTGATGTTCCTCGCCGAACAGGGCGTGCCGTCGCTGTGGCTGGTCCTCGCGACCTGTTTCGGCGGGTACTTGTCCGCAGGCGGCGCCAACGCGCTGAACATGTACATCGACCGCGACATCGACGCGTTGATGGACCGGACCTCCCAGCGGCCGCTGGTGACCGGCATGGTCAGCCCGCGCGAGTGCCTGGCCTTCGGAATCACCCTTGCGGTGGTCTCCACGCTGTTCTTCGGGCTGCTCGTCAACTGGCTGTCGGCCGCGCTCGCGCTCGGCGCGCTCCTCTTCTACGTGGTCGTCTACACGATGCTGCTGAAGCGGCGCACCGCGCAGAACATCGTCTGGGGCGGCATCGCGGGCTGCATGCCGGTGCTCATCGGCTGGTCCGCCGTCAAGAACGAGGTCTCCTGGGCCGCCGTCATCCTCTTCCTGGTCATCTTCTTCTGGACGCCGCCGCACTACTGGCCGCTGTCCATGAAGGTGAAGGAGGACTACGCGCGGGTCGGCGTGCCGATGCTGCCGGTCGTGGCGGGCAACAAGGCCGTGGCGCGCCAGATCGTCCTCTACAGCTGGGTGATGGTGGCCGTCTCGCTGCTGCTGACCCCGCTGGGGTACACCGGCTGGTTCTACACCGCGGTCGCGCTGGCGGCGGGCGGCTGGTGGCTGTGGGAGGCGCACGCGCTGCACGCGCGGGCCAAGGCGGGCGTGACGGGCGCGAAGCTCAAGGAGATGCGCCTGTTCCACTGGTCCATCACCTACGTGTCGCTGCTGTTCGTCGCGGTGGCCGTGGATCCCTTCCTCCGGTGACCCTTCCTCCGCTGATTACCCGCCGGTAGCATGCTGTCCATGGCAGACACCACCGCGGACACCGCAGACAAGAAGCAGGACCGGAAGGCCGCGAAGCTGGCCAAGCAGATCGGCGCGTTCGCCAAGGAGCACGGCGGCGCCGAGGGCCAGATCGCGCACATCGGCCAGGCGGGCACCCGGATCGTCCTCGTCGGCACCGACGGCGGCTGGGGCGATCTGGTGGCCCCGACCCAGGCGGTGGCCGAGCTGGCCGCGGAGAAGGCCGGTCTGACCCTCCACGAGGAGTTCGACGGCGAATTCGCCGCGCGCGTCAAGACCGGCCCCTACGAGTGGTCGCGCATGGCCGGCATCCAGCTCGGCGGGGCGTCGAACCCGGCGGCCTGAGCCCCGCGGGGGCTCCGCCCTCCACCGGCTGCCGCCGGGAGACGCCGCTCGGCGCTCCCAGGTGGCCTCTCGGTCAACAGCGCGAGCAACACCTCGCACCCCGCTCACCCGTTAGGACGTGTGGAAGCCCCTTCCTCACGTCCGCAACGGGATGCCCGGATGATCGAAACGCCGCCCCTGGTGGACCAGTACTGCCACGGAGTGCTCCGCACGGAGCTGGGCCTCGGCACCTTCGAGGCCCAGCTGATCCGCTCGGCAGGCCCGCCCGCCGCCGGGACCACCTTCTTCGACACCCAGACCGGGTTCGCGGTGCGCCGCTGGTGCCCACCGCTCCTCGGACTGGAACCGCACTGTGCCCCCGCCCGCTACCTGGCCCGGCGGCGCGAGCTGGGTGCGGCCGAGTCCGGGCGCAGGCTGCTGCGCGGCTCCGGGGTCGCCGCCTACCTGGTCGACACGGGCGTGCCCGGCGACCTCACCGCCCCCAAGGAACTGGCGCTCGCGGGGGACGCCGACGCCTTCGAGGTGGTCCGGCTGGAGCTGCTGGCCGAACACGTCGCCGACACCTCCGGCACCGTCGCCGCCTTCCTCGCCAACCTCGCCGGGGCCGTCCACCACGCCGCCGCGGCGGCCGTGGCCTTCACGTGCGGTGCCGACGCGGGGTACCCCGCCGTGCTCGGGCGCGACCCCGAGCCGCCGGATCCGGGCGAGGTGCGCGGGGCGGCCGGGCGGTGGCTGGCCCGGCGCGCCAAGGGCGGGGCCGTACGGGACCCCGTACTCCTGCGGCACCTGCTGTGGAGCGCCGTGGCGACCGGGCTGCCGCTCCAGCTGCACACCGGGGCGGGCGCGGGGGAGCCGGGGCAGCGGCCGGCACAGGGCGATCCGGCGCTGCTGGCGGAGTTCATACGGGCCACCGCGGGCCTGGGGACGCGGC
>NZ_JBHYVA010000356.1:0-8475 GCF_042750055.1 Streptomyces sp. NPDC059456 | reverse complement strand
GGGGGCTGCCGCTCCGGGTCTCAGCGTGCGGTCAGACCTGGAACTGGCCGACGGTGATGAAGTGGCGCAGCTCCTCCGGGGTGCCGTCCACGGCCTTCCGGGCCGCCGCGCGCAGGGCGTCGCTGATGCCGGGGCGGGCCAGGATCCGGGCGACGGCCACGCGGTCGTCCTCGGCCTGGGCGAGCCGGAAGCCCGTCTTGAGGAAGGCGGCCCGGTCGGCGGCGGTGCCGTTCAAGGCGGCGGTGGCCTCCCGCTTGACGCCCCTGCCGGTGGCGGGGTCGGCCAGGATCCTGCCGATGGCGACCCTGTTGTCCTCGTCCTGCGCGATCGCGAGCCCGGTCTTGAGGAAGGCGGCCCGGTCGGCGGCGGTGCCGTTCAAGGCTGCGGTGGCCTCCCGCTTGACGCCCTTGCCGGTGGCGGGGTTGGCCAGGATCTTGCCGATGGCGACCCTGTTGTCCTCGTCCTGCGCGATCGCGAGACCCGTGGTCAGGAAGGCGACCCGGTCGGCAGGGGTGCCGTCAAGGGCCTTCTGGGCCTCGCGCTGCACGGCCCTGCCGCTGGCGGGGTCCGCCAGCAGCTTGGCGATGGCGACGGCGTTGTCCGCGTCCGAGTCCACGGCCGGGGCCACCGCAGCGGCGGCCGGCGCGGCCGTCGTGCCCGCGGCGAAGGACGGTGTGGAGAGCAGCAGTACCGGGGCCAGCGCGGTCGCGGTCAGGACGAGCGCAGCTCGGGTCGGATTCATGGTTCCCCCTGGATCGAACGGTCGTGCCACGGTTTCGCGGCAGCGGCAAGATCATTCCAAGGGTATTGGCGTGGAATGGTGGCGATAGGCGATTTCAGGCCAACCGGGCGGCTGTGACCGGTATCTCCACCCGGGGCCCGGCGCGTCGGCCGCCCGTCCGCCGGGACGCGGACAAAGAACCGCCCCGCCTGCACCCCTGCACCCCTGCACCCCCGAACCCCCGCGCCCCCGCACCCCTGCACAGAAGGGGTGCGCGAGCCTGCCACCGGGTTCACGCCCCGGGGTGGGTGCCGATCATCTCGGCGATCAGCTCCGGGGCCACCGCGCGCGAGTACAGCCAGCCCTGGCCGGTGTCGCAGCCGACGCGCCGCAGCCGGGCCGCCTGACCGGCCGTCTCCACGCATTCGGCCGTCACCGTCAGCCCCAGCCGGTGCGCGAGCTGCACCAGGGCCTCGACGATGGTCTCGTCGGCCGGGTTCGGGTGGGCGCCCTCGTCGTAGCGGAACCCGCGGACGAAGGAGCCGTCCAGCTTCAGCACCGACACCGGGAGCCGGCTCAGGTACGCCAGGTTCGAATAGCCGGTGCCGAAGTCGTCGATGGCGATCCGCACGCCCATGTCGCTCAGCGCCTGGAGCGCCTGGAGCGGACGTCCCGCGGAACCCATCACCGCCGACTCGGTCAGCTCCAGCTGGAGCAGCTGCGGGGCCAGCCCGGTATCGGCCAGGATCTCCGCCACGTCGCCGACCAGGTCGGAGTCCCACACCTGCCGCACCGCCACGTTGACGGAGACGAAGACCGGGGAGTCGCTGGGGCGCTCGATCTGCCAGCGCCGGGCCTGCCGGCAGGCGGTCCGCAGTACCCACCGGCCCAACTGGACGATGGAACCGTCCTCTTCGGCGATCCCGATGAACCGATTCGGCGTCAGCGTGCCGAACTGGGGATGGTTCCAGCGGACCAGGGCCTCCACCCCGCGCACCGCGCCGCTCTCCAGGTCCACGAGCGGCTGGTACTCCAGCTCGAACTCACCCCGCTCCACCGCCGGCCGCAGGGTCGAGCTGAGCGCCTGGCGGGTCATGCGGTGCGCGTTGCGCTCCGGGTCGAACAGCGTCCAGCGCGCCTTGCCGTCCGCCTTCGCCCAGTACAGGGTCGTGTCCGCGGCCTGCATCAGCCCGGTGGCCGAGGTCCCGTCCGTGGCCCGCTCCACCACACCGATCGACGCCGAGACCGACAGCCGCTGCCCGGCCAGGTCGAACGGCTCCTGTACGGCGGCCAGGACGCTGCGCGCCAGGTCGGCGAGCTGCTCGGTGCCCGTGGAGTCCTCGACCAGCAGGGCGAACTCGTCGCCGCCGAGCCGTGCCACGAGGTGCCCGCCGGTGCGCCCGTAGCCGGACTGGTCGGCGCACTGCGTCAGCCGGGCCGCGACGGCGGTCAGCAGCCGGTCGCCGACCCGGTGGCCCAGGGTGTCGTTGACGGCCTTGAACCCGTCGAGGTCGAGGTAGCACAGGCCGATCCGCCCGGTGCCGCCCTGCTCGTACGAGGAGGCCTCCAGGGCGGCGGAGAGCCGCTCGAAGAACAGCGCCCGGTTGGGCAGCCGGGTCACCGGGTCGTGCATCTGGAGGTGGCGCAGCCGGGCCTGGAGGTCGCGGCGGTCGCTGATGTCGGCCACGGACAGCAGGACGTCCCGGGTGCCGGGCACGGGCCCGAGGGTGACCTCGGTCCACAGCGAGTGCCCGTCGGGGTGTTTGAGCCGGCGGGTGCAGCGCAGTCTGGCCTGCCGGCCGCGGAGCACCTCCTGGTAGGCCTGCCAGGTGCGGGCCTCGGCTCCGAGGTCGACCAGGTCGGACGCGCGCTGTTCGACGAGCGCGTGCGGCTCGGTGCCCAGCAGCCCGGCCAGGGCGGCGTTGGCGGCGACGACGTGGCCGGACCGGTCGACGACGGCCATGGCGAGGTGGGCCGCGTTGAAGGCGGCCCGGTAATCGCGCAGTTCGGACCCGGTGCGGGTGGGCATGGTCGGCGTGTCCGGCACGGCTTGGTGACGCTCCGTAATGTCCGATCGGATGCTGTCGGCCGCCGAACCGGTTCCTTCTGAGGTTCCGCTCACCGTTGGCTCCCGCAGTGCTCGTGAGTGTCCGTGCAGGAAAGTGTGCCGATCATAGAGGCACCGTACGGCCCTATCCAGCGGCGTCGCCGTGCGGGGCACGGGACTTCGGCGTGCTGACGCCTCTTCGGACACGTACCGCGCGATCGTTTCTGCACAGCTCTGAGCAGCGGAAGCCTGCTGTTGATCTCCCGTGATCGGTCGTGACGTTCTGTAGGCATGTGGGTGAACCCCACGGGTCACCGGCTTGCCGTAGTGCTCACTCGTGTGGGGCACCGGAACAGGGCATTAGTAAGACAATCCCCTCAGGGTGGAACGAGATGGTACGAATCCACCACCGGAGGTCGATGTGCGGCGACAGCGGACACCCGGGGGAGTGGAACGCTCCCCGATGAGAAGCACGGCGGCCGCACTCACCTCCATGGCGGCGCTCGCCGCCATGTCCCTCGTCGCGGGGCCCGCGGCCGCCGACCCGGGGGCCGCCCCGTGCGCCCTGACCCGCACCTCGGCGCACCACTCCCTCGGCCTGGACACCTGGAACCGCGCCTACCCCAGGCCCGAGCGCGCCCTCAACGCGGTGATGGTGTTCCTCTCCTTCCCCGATCACCGGACCACCCTGACGACGGACCAGCTGACCGGCGACTACTTCCCCGCGACCAGCGACTTCTTCGAGCGGGCCTCGTACGGGAGGTTCCGGCTGGTCCCGCACCCGCAGAAGCAGTGGATCCGGATGCCCAAGCCGTCCACGGCGTACGGGATACAGCGCGACTGGGCCGCCCAGGACCGGGCGGCGTACCTGCGGGACGCGGTCGCCGCCGCCGACCCCGAGGTGGACTTCTCGCAGTACGACGTCGTGTACTTCGTCGCCGACCCGGACGCGCCCGGCGTGGACTCCGACGCCACCAAGGTCGTCAACTTCGACCGTCCGATCAGGGCGGACGGGACGGACCTGCGGCGGATCGTGACCGTCTTCGAGCGGCACCCGCCGGACCGCAACGTACTGGCGCACGAGACCGGCCACGTCTTCGACCTGCCCGACCTCTACCACCGGCCGACGGACGGCAAGGGCGACTGGGACACGTACGTCGGCGACTGGGACGTCATGGGCAGCCAGTTCGGCATGGCGCCGGACCTGTTCGCCTGGCACAAGTGGAAGCTCGGCTGGCTGGATGCCTCGCAGGTGGACTGCGTGCAGTCCGGCTCCTCGCTGCACACCCTGCTGCCGCTGGCCCAGGCCCCTGCGCCGGGCGCGACGGGCGGGACCCGGCTCGCCGTGATCCGCACCGGTACCGGCAGCGCGATCGCGGTCGAGGCACGGGGCTCCGCCGGCAACGACGGCGACACCTGTACGGAGGGCGTCCTGGTCTACCGGGTGCGCAACGAGGCGGCGTCGGGCGGCGGGCCGATCGAGGTGCTCGACGGGCATCCGGACACGGAGGCGTGCTGGGACCGCTCGGTGTACCCGCCGCTGGCGGACGCGCCGCTGGAGGTGGGCGAGGCGTTCACGGTGCCTGGGGAGCGGATCCGCATCGAGGTGGCGGACCGCACCCCGTCGGGTGCGTACACGGTAAAGATCACGACGTAGCGCCGCGCGGCACGGCACGACCGATACGGCACGACGAAGAAGGCCCCCACTTGCGTGGAGGCCTTCTTCCGTCTGTGCGCCGCCAGGGACTCGAACCCCGGACCCGCTGATTAAGAGTCAGCTGCTCTAACCAACTGAGCTAGCGGCGCTTGCTGACGAGGAAGACATTAGCAGGGAGATGGCCGGAAGGAAAAATCGATATCCGCAGCTCGGGCGGCGCGGACGTACGCCCACAGGAGTGCCTCGGGTCCCGGCAGCCAGGGCGTGCGGGTGTCGGGGGCGACGAGCCAGCGGGACGGGCCGGGGGCGGCGGCCAGCGGAGGCACGGTGACGGCGTCACCGTGGCCGTGGCACAGCGGCGCGGGAACGGAGCTGCCCCACTCCTCCCACGCGAGCAGCGCGGGCAGCCGGTGCGCGGTCCCGGTCGCGGCGAACAGCAGCATCCGGCCGCGGTGCACGGCAACGGGCCCGGAGCCGGGGCCCTCGGCCCAGAGCAGGTCGAGCATGCGGCGCCCGAGGACGACCGGGACGTTGACGACATCGAAGGCGGTCCCGCAGGGCAGCACGGCCGGCGCGGTGGCCCGGGCCTCCCAGAGCTCCAGGGTGCTGTGCGGCCGCGCCGACGCGGAGGCGAGCCAGGCGGCGCCCTGGGGGGTGACGTGGGTGGCGGTGCGTGCGTCGAGGGTGGGGCAGGCGGATGCCGTCGTCAGCGTCGTCATGCGGACCGGTCTACCCGGCGTAGCGAACCCGTTTCCAGGAGTTACGGAAAACCCGGACAGGGCGGCGGGCGATGGGCTATCTTGCGCCCCGCATATGCCAGATGTGACTTCCGTCGCACCCGGCGGGAACGCCGGGCGCGGCGGAGCGAGGGCCTACGCGCTTTCCGGGCCCGCTTCACGCCGGAGGGACTCACCGAACTCGATCATCTTGTACGCGTAGTCCTCGGTCCACTCCGCCTGCGCGGCGATCTCCGCCGCCGGCAGCCGGTCGAACCGCCGGGGATCGGCGAGCTGCGCGGCGGCCAGCGCCTGGAACTCCACCGCCCGCTCCTGCGCCGCCCGGAAGGCGAGCGTCAGCTCGGTGGCGCGGGCCAGCAGCTCCCGCGGGTCCTCGATCGACTCCAGGTCGAAGAAGTGCTCCGGGTCCGTGGCGGCCTCCGAGGGCTCGAAGAGCAGCGGCGCGGGCCGCGGCTTCCGCTCGGTCGTCCGCTCGGGCTCTGCCATGCCTGTCCTCCTGGTGCGCGTTCGGGATCCTTCCGGGCCACCCTCCATTGTCCAACGTCGCGCAAGAGCGCCCCCCTCACGGCCTCCAGGGGATCCGGTGTTCCGCGAGGTGGGCCAGGACCGAGTGGTTGGCCTCCCAGCCGTCCGGGAACTTCACCGTCACGCCCAACTGGACCGGTTCCGTGGACGGGTGGTCGTCCAGCAGCCGGGCGATGCCCGCCCGGGCCACGACCACGCAGGCGTGCCGGTGCCGCGAGGCCAGCACGCACAGCCGGCCCGTCTCCAGGTGGAAGGCCGTCGCGTCCGGGCGGCCCGACAGCGGGTGCAGCACCACCGTGAGGTCGTACTCCCGCCCCTGGAGCCGGTTCGCGGTGTCCACGGTGACCCCGGCGACGCCCAGGTCCGCCAGGGCGGCGCGGACGGCCGACGCCTGGTCCCGGTGCGCCGTGCCGACCGCGATCCGGTCGGCGGTCAGCGGGGCCGGAGCCGCGGACTGCTCGTCCGTCGTCACCGCCCCCCGGTCCAGCGCGCGGCGGACCACCAGGGCCACCGCCCGGACCGCCTCCGGGTCCGTGCGCGGGGTGTGCCGCGCGGGCAGCTCCAGCAGGCCCCAGCCCGCCTCCGCGGCCTCGTCCAGCACCCGGTCCGGGCCCGAGCCGTCGCCCGCGACCCCGTACGACAGCCGCCGCTCGCCCGGGCCCGTACCGCTGCGGAACTGCGTGTACGGGTAGAACGCCCGCGAGACCAGCGGCGCGGCCGTCGCCGGGAGCCGCCAGGACACCGGCAGCCGGTGCTGCGGCAGCTGCGGGTTGTGGGCGAGGAGGGTGCTGACGGCGCTCGCCGACGGGTCGTACGAGAGCCCCGCCCACTGTTCGGCGCCGACCACGCTGAACGGGTCCAACTGCCCCGGGTCGCCGACGAACAGCGCCCGCTCGAACAGCCCGGCCACGGCCAGCAGCGCGTCCGAGCGCATCTGGTAGGCCTCGTCGACGATGGCGTGCTCCCAGGGCTCCGCGTCCTTCACGTATGCCCACTTCGCCGCCGTCGAGATGGTGATCGGCAGCTCCGCGAGGTCCCCCGGCTTGGCCGAGAGCGTGACCGACGGCAGCTCCCGCAGCGCCGGGTCGTACGCGTCGCCGTCGCTGCTGTGCAGCCGGCCGACCTTCAGCTCCGGATCCTTGTCCGCGAGCCGCAGCACCAGGTCGTCGACCTGCGCGTTGGTCTGCGCGACCACCATCAGCCGGCGCCCGGCCGCGGCCAGTTCCCGGGCGGCCCGCACCACGAGCGTGGACTTGCCGGCCCCGGGCGGGGAGTCGACGACCACGCCCCGCTCGCTCCCGTACAGGGTGTCGCGCAGGATGGCGGCGGTCGCCTCGGCGGCGGCCGCGCCCGGGTCGAATGCGGTGCTCACAGGATGTCCTCGGCGGTCACGGGGTCGGGCGCGGTGCCGGGCAGCGCGTCGGCGGTCGCCGATGCCGGGGGTCCGCCGTGCGTCCACGGCGTCCGCTCCGGGTCCGGCAGTTTCGGGCCGCCGCGCGCGTCGTGCTCGAACAGCGTCCAGCAGACCCGGTCGCCCTTCTCCGGCACCGAGCCCGGCTCCGGCTCCCGGCCGCGGCCCATCTTGTCCAGCAGCCGCAGCACGAGCCGCCCGTCCTCCTCGAAGCGGACGAACTGCGCGGCCTGCGGGCGCCCCTCCAGCGAGCGGAACACCTTGCCGCCGCCCTCCGCGAGCTGCGGACGGTCCTCCGTCGCCACCGTCACCAGCGGGCGCGGACTCGGCCGCTTCGACTCCGTCCACTCCATCACGACCTCGGTGACCTCGCCCGCGAACGCCTCGCCGGCCAGCCGCCGGCCCGCCATCACCAGCGGATCGTCCAGCGCCTCCTGGGCGTCGAGGCGCACCTGTTCGGTCTCCCGCGTCGCCAGCTTCTGCGCCGCCGTCACCGCGTCGTCGCGGCGCGGCTGCGGAGGCTCGCCGGCCCGGACCCGGTCCCGGTGGCCGGTGTACGACCAGCGGTCCCGGGTCCAGCGCTCCTCGGCCCGCTCCCCGGGCTCCAGCGCGCGCAGCAGCTCCAGCGCCTGCCACACCGCCCGCCAGGTGGGCCGCATCTGCTCCGCGACGAGCTCGCGCACCGCCGCCTCGGCGCGTGCCTCGGCCCGCGGGTCGCCCTCGGTGCGCGCCGCGTCGTAGCGGGCCATCGCGGGGGCGAGCAGCTTGTTGTCGAAGGCCGGGTCGGTGGCCGGTCCGGCGGGCGGGACCAGCAGCTGCCCGTCGCGGTCGCGGCCCAGTTCGGCGCGCAGTGCGGCCGCCGCGCCCGTTTCGCCCTCGGGCGGGGCTATCCACGACAGCAGGGCGCCCAGGTGCTGGTCCTCCAGATTGCTCTGGCCGGTGGCCCAGTGCCGCCCGAGCAGTTCTGTCGCGGACAGCAGCATCGAGGCGCCGGGGACCCGGGAGCGCTCGCCGAGGTGCGTGAACCAGCGGCCCAGCAGCGGGACCCGCGTGGGCACGGGATACGGATTCTCCGGATCCTCCTCCGCCGTCCGCCGGAACCGCATCGACCGGCCCAGGAGGCGTACGTACTCGATGCCGGCCCGGCTCGGCACGATCAGCTGCGGCGCGTCCAGGCACAGCTCGGCGGCGACCTTGCTCTTCGCGCCGGTCTCCGGGTCCGTCTCGGTCCGCTCGACGTACTCGACGTCGTCCGCGTACCCGTCCACGTACGGCAGGACCGTCTCCGCGAGGTCCGCCAGGAACCGCCAGCGCAGGTCCCGGTCGCGCGGCTGCGGCCCCCCCCGCCGCCGCGGCCGCGCCGGATCCGTGCCGACC
>NZ_JBHYVA010000355.1:0-8510 GCF_042750055.1 Streptomyces sp. NPDC059456 | reverse complement strand
GTGGCGAGGACGAGGGTGCCCAGCGCGGCCGGGCTGCCCTTCGCCCACTCGGCGGAGTTGGTCTCCAGCCACTTCAGGGCGCCCGCCGCCGACCATGAAGCCCGCCACCGCGGCGAAGAAGCTGGGTGTGTACCTCGAAGCCACCCCCGCCGAGTTCCAGGAGGGCGTGGTGACCCGCAGCGAGCTGAACGCGCTGCAGGCCGAGCCGCCCCAGTGGCTCCAGGAGCTGCGACGCAACGGCCCGCACCCGCGCCCGGTGGTCGCCTCCAAGCTCGGCGTCTCGATCGCCGGTCTCGCCCGGGGCGGGGTCACCGAGGCCCTCACCACCGAGCAGATCGACGCGCTGAAGCAGGAGAACCCGGAGTGGCTCCAGAAGGAGCGCGCCACCCAGGCGGAGGTCCGCAAGGAAGCGGTCCGCATCAAGGAGAAGCACGCGGAGCGCGCGGAGCGCCTCCAGCAGTCGGATTCCTGACCGCCGCGCGCCGTCCGGCGCGGTGAGCGCCGCAGGCGCCCCGAAATGCCCCGTGCCGGACGATTCGGGTAAAGATCACCGGAATGCGGACGGCGCGCCGTGGGCAGAGCTGCGGGGTGATCTCGCGACTCCTCGCCACGTTCCGGCGCACCAGCACACTCGTCTTCTCGGCCGACTTCGGCTCGACGTCCCGGTGGGTCGCCGGGCGCTCCTGGGCCTATCCCGACGGCGGTCCGGTCAATCCGGGCGACAGCAAACTCGATCACCTCGTCGACGACCCCGAGTACAGCCGCAGCGGCACCTTCCGGGCCACCCGGCGGCCGGACGGCAACTGGAACACCGGGCTGCTGACCACCGAGGGCAGTGAGGAAGGCTTCCTGCTGCGCGCGGAGGACGTGCTGGAAGCCCGGGTCAGACTGCCCGAGGCGGTCGGCGCCTGGCCCGCGATCTGGACCTGGCGGGACGGCGGCCAGGAGGTCGACGTCTTCGAGTACCACCCCGACAACCCGGACCTGCTGGAACTGTCCAACCACGTCCGCGGCGGGGGCTCCTACTACTACCGGAACGCCGCCGTGCAGCCCGGCGCCTGGGTCGACCTCAAGGTCAAGTTCGGCGCGAACTCGGTCGTCTGGTGGGTCAACGGCAACCGGGTCTTCGCCGACCGCCGGGGGCTCGTCCCGCGCCGGCGCGAGTAGATCATCGTGAACCTCTCGGTGAGCGCCGGCCGCTACCATCCGGCGCCGGCGCCGGGGGTCACGCAGATGTCGTACGAGGTCTCGGACCTGCGCGTCTACCGGTCCTAACCGTGTCCCACCGCCGCGGCCAGGCGTTCCTCCAGCCTGCGGAATCCCCGCTCGCCGACGGCGCGCCACAGCACCCGGGGCGGCAGCGGCAGGTGGGCCATGATCAGGATCTGCTCCCCCGGGTCCGTGTCCTTGAGGATCATCCCGAGGACGGTGAACAGCCTGCTCCCGGGCGCGGCGGCGACGGCCGCGGTGCCGAACTCGTCCCACTCCGCCTGTGACACCGCCTCCGGGGCGAGCGGCAGCGCCTCCCGCTCCTCCTCGTCGAAGTGCTCCTCGGCGGCCCGGGACACCTCCTCCAGGGCGGCGGCCAGCTCCTCTCCCCGGGCACTGCCCGCGCCCGCCGTCCATGGCCCGATCAGGGCGTCCGCCCGGGCCAGGCGGGCCGACAGGTCGGCGTGCTGCGCCCGCATCCGCTTCCACAACCCGGCGTGTCCGGGCACGCGTTCGGCCAGCTTGGGCCACAACAGCCGGTCCTCGTCGGCCTGGTGGCGGTGCAGGGTGTCCAGCAGCAGCGCCAGCCGGTCGGCGACCAGCCTGATCTGCGCGCGGCTGCCGTGACGCACCCCGCGCACCCGGCCCGGCGCCTCCCCGAACTCGCGGCGGAACATCCGGTGGACCACCACCAGGTCGTGCGTGGTGATGGGTTTTCCCTGGTTCTGCAGTGGTGTCGGCATCGGCCGTGGCCCCCGTCCTGGTGGGTGAACCGGCCCTCCAGCCTGGCGCGCGGCCGGCCGTCTCCGCCAGGGGCGCACGACGGCGCTCCAGCGCCCCCGGGGAGCCCGGTCTATGCCAGGGTGCGCACGGCCTGGTCCCGGAGGTCGTAGCGGGCGGCGACGACGGCCAGCCGGCCGGTGGCCACGCGCCGCGCGATGTCGGGTTCGGCGGCCAGCCGGTCGCGGGTGCGCCGGGCGTGCGCGTCGATGGTGGCGGCGATCCGGGCGTCGCCGGTCTGGCCGTGGTCGATGGCGGGCCGGATCTGGTCCGCGAGGTACTGGATGTGCGCGGGCAGCGGCTGCCCGGTCTCGTCGGCGTGGACGGCGGCCCCGACCGCCCCGCAGGACTGGTGGCCGAGGACCAGCACGAGGGGGATGTCCAGCTCCAGGACCCCGTACGCGACGCTGCCGAGGACGGCTTCGTCCAGCACCTCGCCCGCCGAGCGGACGGTCAGGAGGTCGCCGAGCCCCTGGTCGAGGACGAGCTCCGGGGGGACGCGGGAGTCGACGCAGCCGAGGACGACGGCGAAGGGCTGCTGGGCCCGGGTGAGCCGCAGCCGTACGGACGGCGATTCGTTCGGGTGCTCCTGCCGGTACGTGCGCCAGCGCCGGTTCCCGGCGGTCAGCCGGCGCAGGGCCTCCTCCGGGGAGCCGGGGCGGCCGGCGGCCTCCGGTGCACCCGGCTCGGGCGCGGGCGCGGCGGAGGCCGGGTGGGCGGAGCCGAGGGCCAGCGCGGACCCCACGGCCGCGGAGCCGGCCACGGCGGCGCGCAGCAGCCCGCGACGGCTGGGCGAAGGGGCGTCGGCTGTCTGTATGTTCGAATGCATCGCGGGACCGTAACCCGCTTGCGGGGCGCACGGCCGGGCGCGTGGCGCAATGGCGCGATGTCCGCCGGGATCCGGCCGAAAAGGCGGGACGGGCGTTTCAGCCCGTGGACGGCCGGGCCCCGGACGGCGCCGCCGGCGGCCCCGCGGGGACAATGGGCGCCATGCGAATTCGAGCAGTGCTCCGCGATGAACTGCCCCTGCTCCAGGCCATCGAGAGAGCCGCCGGGGAGTGCTTCCGCGGTATCGGCATGGGCGAGGTCGCCGACGACGAACCGCTGCCGCTCGGCGAACTCGCCCGCTACCAGCGGGCCGGACTGGCCTGGGTCGCGGTCACGGAGACCGATGCCCCGCTCGCCTACCTGATCGCCGACCGCGTCGACGGCAATTTCCACGTCGAGCAGGTGTCCGTGCACCCGGACGGCGCGCGGCGCGGCATCGGCCGGTCGCTGCTGGAGCATCTGGCGGTCCTGGCGGCGGCCGGGTCCGTACCGGCGCTGACGCTCACCACGTTCGAGGACGTGCCGTGGAACGCCCCCTACTACGCGCGCTGCGGTTTCGTGCGTCTCGACGAGGGGGCGCTCGGGCCCGGCCTGAAGGAGATCCGCGACCGCGAGGCGGAGCACGGCCTGGACCGGTGGCCACGGGTGTGCATGCGCCGCGTGGTGTGACCGCGGCGCCCGGGGCACCCCCGTGGCCGTGCCGTCTCCGGGGGCGGGGTCAGGCGGCCCCGCCCTTGCCGTCGGGGGCCGTGCGGCCGAACTGCTCGTCCAGGACGGACAGCCGGCGCCAGTACTCGTCCTCGTCGATCTCACCGGTGGCGAAGCGCCGGCCCAGGATCGCGATGGGCGAGTCCGGGCCGTACGAGCCCCGCGCCGCCGCCCACGGGCCGCGCGGGCCGCGGCCGCCGCGCCCGACGGTGCGGCGCAGGACGGTGACGGCGCCGAGGACGACGGCCGCCCAGACCAGCGGGACGAAGAGGATCCACGGGCCGGGCCCGTCGTACGCCAGGGTGTTCATCTCGGTTCAGCTCCTCGGAAGGGAGGGGATGTCCTTGTCGCTTCCGAGGGTGGCCCCGCGAGGGGGTCCGGGTCGTCGTACGGTCGGCGGCACCCGGGCTACCTCCGCGGGAGTAGCGTCAGCCGAGCCAGCCGGGCCGGACCAGCCCCGACTCGTAGGCGAGCACCACCAGCTGGGCCCGGTCGCGGGCACCGAGCTTGATCATCGCCCGGCTGACGTGCGTCTTCGCGGTCAGC
This sequence comes from Streptomyces sp. NPDC059456, assembly GCF_042750055.1. Lineage (NCBI taxonomy): Bacteria > Bacillati > Actinomycetota > Actinomycetes > Kitasatosporales > Streptomycetaceae > Streptomyces > Streptomyces sp. NPDC059456. The sequence continues at coordinate 4,439 of NZ_JBHYVA010000355.1, read as the reverse complement.
GGGCTGACCACGAGCCGGCGGGCGATCTCCTCGTTGGACAGGCCCATGCCGACCAGGGCCATCACCTCGCGTTCCCGCCCGGTCAGCCGCTCCAGCTCCGCCGCCGCCTCCGGGGGCTTCGACCGGGCCGCGAACTCGGCGATCAGGCGGCGCGTCACCCCGGGCGAGAGCAGCGCGTCCCCGGCGACCACCGCCCGTACGGCGCGCAGCAGTTCCTCCGGCTCGGTGTCCTTGACCAGGAAGCCGGAGGCGCCGGATCGGATCGCCTCGAAGACGTACTCGTCCAGTTCGAAGGTGGTCAGCATGACCACCTTGACCGCGGCCAGCCCGGGGTCGCCGGTGATGGTGCGGGTGGCGGCCAGGCCGTCGAGCACCGGCATCCGGATGTCCACCAGGGCGATGTCCGGGCGCAGTTCGCGGGCCAGGCGCACGGCCTCGGCCCCGTCGGCGGCCTCGCCCGCGACCGCGATGTCCGGCTGGGCGTCCAGCAGCGCGTGGAAGCCGGCCCGTACCAGCGCCTGGTCGTCGGCGAGCAGTACGCGGATCAACGGTCCTCCCCGGGTGTCGTGTCGCCCAGCGGGAGCCGGGCCAGCACCCGGAAGCCGCCGTCCGGCCGGGGGCCGGCCTCGATGGTGCCGCCCTGCGCCGCGGCCCGTTCGCGCATCCCGACGAGGCCGGTGCCGCTGCCGCCCGCGTCGCCACCGGTGGCGGGCCCGTCGTCGTCGACGCGCAGTTCGAGGGCGCCGGGCGGGCGGGTGATGCGGATCCGGGCGGTGCGGGAGCCCGAGTGGCGCACCACGTTGGTGAGCGCCTCCTGGAGGATCCGGAACGCGGCGAGGCCCGTGCCGGGCGGCAGCCCCCGGGCGGCCGGCTCCCCCTCCACCGAGACGGTGAGCCCGGCCGCGGCCGCCTGCGCGACCAGTTCGGGCAGCCGGTCGAGTCCGGGGACGGGGGCGCGGGGCGCCTCGCCGGGGGCGCGCAGGGTGTCCAGGACCTGCCGGACCTCGCCGAGCGCCTCCTTGCTCGCCGCCTTGATGGTGGTCAGGGCCGTACGGGCCTGTTCGGGGTCCGCGTCGAGCAGGGCCAGGCCGACGCCCGCCTGCACGTTGATCACGGAGATGCTGTGGGCCAGTACGTCGTGCAGCTCGCGGGCGATCCGCAGCCGCTCCTCGGCGGCCCGGCGCCGCTCGGCAGCCTTCCGCTCGGCCCGGTCCCGGGCCCACTGCTCCCGGCGCACGCGGACCAGTTCGGACGCGGCGAGCACGGCGATGACCCAGGCCGTGACGCCGCCCTCCGTCCCCCACGGCGCGGGTCCGTCGCCGGGCGGCGGCAGCCAGCGGTACAGCCAGTGCCCGATGAGGAGGTGCCCGGCCCACAGGGCGCCCACCGCACCCCAGGCGGCCCGGCGGTGTCCGGAGACGACGGCGGCGAGGCAGGCCAGGGCGACGCTGAGGAAGACGGGACCGTACGGGTATCCGCAGGCGAGGTAGACCAGCGTGACCGCGCAGACCCCGTACACGACGGACACCGGGTGGCGGTGGCGCAGGAGCAGCAGGGCCGGCCCGAGGAGCAGCAGGAGCCGGCCGGGCAGGCCGAGGGGCTCCCGGCCGGGCTGGAGCTGGTGCACCCACCCGCCGGAGGCCTGGGCGAGCACGGCCACGAGGAGCGAGGAGCGCCACGGAAGCCGCTCGTCGCCCGTGTGCTCCGCCCGGTACTCGCGCCGCCACTGCCCCATGCGGCCACGCTAGACGCCCTGCACCGCCCCCGTCGTCCGCCGCACGGGCCGATCGGGCGTACTCCCGGTGGAGTAGGCGTGCGGCGCGCGGATCACGGTGCGCGCAGGGCGTCCACGGCGATGCGGGCGGTGGTGCCGATCACCGCGTCGGCGCCGGGGAGGGTGGCTGCCGGGCTGGCGGCGCGGGTGAAGACGGCGACGGCGTAGCGTCCGCCGTCGGGGTACTCGATGACGCCGACCTCGTTGCGCACGGTCGGCAGACTGCCGGTCTTGCCGGCCACGTGGACGTCGTCGAAGGGGAATCCGGAGGCCATCCGGTGGGGCCACACCTGGAGCCCGAGCAGCCGGCGGATCGCGGCGCCGTATTCCGGGGCGCAGGCCTCGTCGCGCCAGAGGGCCGCCAGGAGGCGGGTCATGTCCCGGGGTGTGCTGCGGTTGCCGCGGGCCGGGTCGAGGGCGCGGAGCCGCGCGAGGACGTGCGGATCGGCGAGGGCCTGCGCCCCGGCGGGGCCCAAGTCCTCCCGGATTCCGGCGAACAGCGAGCGGAAGGTGTGGACGGCCCGGGTGCGGGTGAGGCCCAGCCGGGCGGTGGCTTCGTTGACGCCGTCGAGCCCCGTGCGGGCGAGGAGCACGTCGGCGGCGGCGTTGTCGCTCACGGCCGTCATCAGGTACGCGGCGTCGCGCAGGGACATGCGCACGGGATCCAGCATCGCGGCCAGTCCGGTGGGGCCGGCGGTGCGGTCGGCGGGCGGGATCTCCACCTGTTCGGTGAGGTCCAGGCGGCCGGCCTCGGCCTGCTGGTGGAGGGCGACGAGCAGGCAGAGCTTGTGCACGCTGGCGGTGACCACCGGGTGGTCGGCGCCGGCGTCGATCTGTGCACCGGTGTCGATGTCGACGGCGTGCAGCCGGCCGGTGACGCCGGCTTCGGCGAAGGCGGCGCCGATGCGGTGGACGGTGCGGTTCACAGCCAGTACTCCGCTGCCGGGCGCAGGTGCAGGGGCCGCGCGGGTACGTCGGCCGTCACCCCCGAAGTGTCCCCCAGGGCGCGTGTGGCGGCTTCGGCGAAGGCCCCGACGGCGGCGTCGCCCCGCCCCTGCGGCCAGGCGACGCTGTGGCGCCAGGCCAGCGGGGCGCCGGTGAGGGGCCGCCAGACGATGTCGGCGTACGGGCCCGGCGCATCGGCGGACACGCTGTCGCGCGGGGCGAAGGCGACCGCGTCGGCGGAGAGGACGAGGCCGCGGACGAAGCCGGGTCCGCGGCCCTGGCGGACGGCGGCCGGGGTGTAGCCGCCCCGGGCGCAGGTGTTCAGCACGTCGTCGTGCAGGGCGGGCGCCTCGGCCCGCGGGAACAGGACCAGGCCGTATCCGGTGAGGGCCGCGAGCGGCACCTCGTCCAGGGCGGCTTGGGGGGCCTCGCGGGGCAGCAGCACGCCGAGTTCGCTGCGCAGGACCGGGCCGAGCTCCAGCCCGGCCAGGTCGCAGGGGTGCCGCAGGAGCCCGGCGTCCAGTTCGCGGGAGGCGAACCGGGCCAGCTGCTCGGCGGTGGACAGCTCGTGCAGCTCCAGCTGCACGCCCGGGTGGTGGTGGCGGAAGGCGGCCAGGATCGCGGCGATCGTCCCGCCGGCGGTGTCGGGCGGCAGGGCGGCGCGCAGGAGCCCGCTCTCCCCGTCGCGGATGCGGCGGGCGGTGGCCGCGAGGGCCTCGGCCCGGGCGAGCAGCAGCCGGGCGTCCTCCAGCAGCATCGTGCCCGCCGCGGTGATCGACACCTGGCGGCTGGTGCGGTCGAAGAGGCGGACGCCGAGTTCGTGCTCCAGGCGCCGGATGCGCTGGGACAAGGGCGGCTGGGCCATGCCGAGCAGCTCGGCGGCACGGCCGAAATGTCTTTCTTCTGCAACGGCGACGAAGCACTGCAGATGCCGGATCAGGTCCACGACCGGCAACGATATCGAAACTTGATCGATCCGGGATCCATACCGAACTTGGACGGGAGCCGGGCGGCGGTGCTGTGCTCACCCCATGACCTCCACCTCCCCCCTCCCCCGTCCCCCCGCCTCCCGGCGCGCCCCGCTCCGCGCGGCCCCGTACCGCGCCGCCCTGGCCCTCGCCGCCGCCCTGGCCGCCGGGCTCACCGGCTGCGCCGCGGAGCCGCAGCCCCCCACGGCCCCCGGGCCGGCGGTGAGCCGGAGCGCGTCCGCGGTCGACAGCCGGGAGCGGCTGACCGTGGACGGCGGCACCCGGGAGTACCTGATGCACCGTCCGGCCGCTGACGGCGGCGGGCCGCGGCCCCTGCTCATCGCTTTCCACGGGCGCGGCGCCGACGCCGAGCACCTGCGCAGGCAGAGCGGCCTGGACCGGGCCGCCGAGGCCCGCGGCATGCTCCTGGTGTACCCCGAGGCGGTGGGGAAGGCCTGGGGTGCGGGCACCGCGCCCAGCCCGCAGCGGCCGGATCCGGACGCCGATGTCCGGTTCACCGAGGCACTGGTCGCCGAGCTGGTCCGCTCCGGCCGGGCCGACCCCCACCGGGTGTACGCGGCCGGGTTCTCCAACGGCGGCTCGATGGCCCTGCGGATCGCCGCCCAGCGTCCGGACCTGGTGGCGGGTGCGGTCTCGGTCTCCGGTGAACTCCCCACCGGGGCCGCCGCCGTGAAGCCGTCCGGGGCGGTGCCCGTCCTGATCGTCTACGGGGCCGAGGACCCCGTACGCCC
>NZ_JBHYVA010000354.1:7711-8517 GCF_042750055.1 Streptomyces sp. NPDC059456 | reverse complement strand
GGCCGCGGGCCACCGCGGCGCCCTGGACGACGTACGGCTGACCGCGCTGGCCCGGGCGCTGGCCCGGCCGGCTCCGGACCGGGGGCCCGAGGAGGCCGCCGCGAGCGGTCGGCTGCTGACGGCCCTGGCCGGCTGGGCGCCCCCGGCGGTGAGCGAACCGCTGGTGGAGCTCGCCCTGGCAGCCGCGGTCCGCTCGGGCGCCGCCGCCCCGCCCGCCGGGCTGCTCGGCGAGGCCGCGCGGCTGCGGCTCGCGGCCGGGCTGGGACCGGAGCTGCGCAGCGCGCTCACCGACCCGGCACGCGAACCGGGCGACCGGATCGGGCTGTTGCGGATCGCCGCCGAGCTGGGGGTGGACACTGCCGACCTGCTGCCCGAGGTGGCCCGGCGGCTGGCACACGCCCTGATCACCGAGCCGGAGCGGACGTACGGGGAGGCCGTGGGGGCCGCGCTGACGGAACTGCCGGGACTGCGCAGGCTCGTCCTCGACCGGCTCGACGGGCTGGCGGCGGGCGATCCGGCCGCCGGGGCCCGGCTGTTCACCCGCACCCCGCTCCGGCTGACCGGGGACGAGGCGCTGCCGCACCTGCGGATGTGCGCGCAGGCGCCCGCAACGGCGGCCGGGGACCGGGTGAAGGCCCTGACCCGGCTCGTGGAGCACTCCGGTGTGTCGCTGGAGGAGGATCCGCTGGTGCTGCGGACCGCGATGCGGCTGCTGTGGGACGCGGAGCCGCCGGGTGCGGACGAGGCCTGGCTGGCCCTGTCCGCGCTGGGCGACCGGGCGCACCGGGAGGACGGCACCTGGGAGC
>NZ_JBHYVA010000354.1:0-7701 GCF_042750055.1 Streptomyces sp. NPDC059456 | reverse complement strand
CCGGGGCGCCGCGGGTGGCCGGCCCGGGGGAGGTGCTCGCGCGGGGGGCCGTGTCCGCCCCGGCGGGCGACCGGTCGGCGCAGGAGCTGGCGCCGGAGCTGCTGCGCCGGTTCCCCACGGAGCTCCCCGCCGCGCTGCGCTCATCGTTGCTGCTGCTGGAGCTGGCGCGGAACCTGCGGGTGCGGCAGACGGAGCCGGGCTGGGTCCGCCGGGCCCTGGAGCTGGGCGCGGCCGGTCCCACGCCGACGGCGCGCGAACACGCGTACGCGGCGGCGGCCGCCCGGCTGCTCGCCGAGGACCGGCCCGGCAGCGAGGTGCGGGCGCTGATCGAGAGCAACGACGCCGAGCTGCTGGCGGCGTACCGCCGGGCCGCCCGGGAGCCGCGGATCGCGGACCGGCTCAGGCTCGACCCCGCGTACGCGGCGGAGTGCTTCGCCACCTGGTCCTCGCAGCCCCAGGCGGGCGCGCTGTGGCAGGAGACCCGCACCGATCTGCTGGACGGCGTGCTGCGGCCGGTCGTACGGGGGCTGGCGCCCGCGGAGCTGGCGGTGCTGGAGGAGGCGCTGGCCCGGCTCGGCGGCCGCTGGGCGGAGGACTTCCGCGGCTGGCAGCGGCCCGGCGCCTTCGGCCGGCTGCGCGGCCGCTTCGGCGGATCGGGCCGCCGCGGCGCCCGCGGCACGTCCGGGACCCCGCCGCTGCGCGGCGGTTCCGGCGGCCCGATCGCCCCCGGCGGCGACCCCGCCGGCCGCGCCGAGGACGGACGGCACCCGTGAACGAAGGGAACATGCCGGACGTCGACTTCCTGTTCATCGCGCAGATCGCGGGCTGGGCCACGGGTGCGATCGCGGTGGCGATCTGTCTCGGGTACGGGCTGTGGCGGTTCACCGCCCTGGCGCTGGGGGCCGCCGCGAACGCCTTCGCCGTGCGCACACCCGGCTCCCCCGACCCGCGGATCACCCCGTACCCCGGCAAGGAGCCGGCGCAACCCGCCTACTGGACCCGGCAGATGTGGATCGACGCGGCGGCCGCGGCGCGCGCCGGCGCGTACGCCGTGTGGTATCTGCTGGCCCACCACTGGCTGGACGAGATCGTCCGCCGGCGGCTGCTGCGCGGCCGCCACGGGACGACCGGCGACGAGGCCGACCACGTCCTCGGACGGCTCCTGCTGCGCCTGATCGCGCCGGCAACGGCCCTGGCCGCCGTGCTGTCGGCGGTGCTCTCCGGCGCCCTGCTCCTCGGCGTCGCGGTCGCGTTCGCCGCCCAGCTGCTGCTGGTCCGGGCCGTGGCGCTGGCCGGGGTGCTGGGCGGGCGGGGCGCGGAGCGGCTGTGGAAGCTGGCCCTCGGGATCCGCATGAAGTGCCCGTACCCGGGCTGCTACCGGCCGTTCCCGCTGGCCGTGCACCTGTGCCCGGGCTGCGGGGCCGCCCACCGGGAGCTGCGGCCGGGCCGGTACGGGGCGCTGCGCCACGTCTGCCGGTGCGGCCGGGCCCTGCCCACCACGGCCCTGGCCGGCCGGCGCAGGCTCCCGGCCCGCTGCCCGCACTGCGATCAGGAGCTGCCGCCGGCCGTGGGCACGACGCGGGTGGTGCACCTTCCGTTGGTCGGCGGTACCTCCGCCGGGAAGACCATGCTGATGGCGGCGATGCTCGACGGGCTGCGGTCCTGGTCGCACGAGTCCGCGCTCACGGTGGAGTTCGCGTCCCCGGCCGACCGGCGCGAGGCCAACACCCTGGGCCGGCAGGTGGAGTCGACGGGGTGGGCGCTGAAGACGCAGGGCGGGCAGCCCCGTGCGCTGATGCTGCTCGTCGGGCGCGGCGGGCGCGGGCCGCTGCGGCGCCGCCGGCTCCTGTACCTGTACGACCCGATGGGCGAGTCGCTGCGCGACGCGGACACCACGCGGCGCCAGGAGTACCTCGCGCACGCCGACGGGGTGCTGCTGGTCGCGGACGTGCTGGCCTCGCCCGTCGTCCGGCGCGCCCTGCGCGAGGGCGACGGACGGCTCGCGGTGGAGGCCCGGCCCGCCGACCTGGGCCCGGTGGAGACGTACGAAGGGTTCACCGGCGAGCTCCAGGGGCTCGGCGGCCGCCGGAGGCGTCTCGCGGTGGCCGCGGTGGTCACCAAGCGGGACGTCCTGGACCGGCTGGGTTCGCTGCCGCGGCCGCAGGACCGCCCGGTCGACGCCTGGCTGGCCGAGATCGGGCTGGGCGAGCTGGTCCGCGCGCTGGGCCACGACTTCGCGGCGTCCCGCTACTGGGCGGTCAGCGCCCACGCGGCCACCGGCGCGGGGGCGCTGGCGGCCGAGCAGCGGCGGGCGGCGGAGCCGGTGCTGTGGCTGCTGTCACGGACGGGACTGCGGATCGGCGGTCCGGCGGCCGCGGTGCAGGAACCGCGCCTTCCGCGGCTGCCCCGGCCGCGCGGCCGCACCGCGAACCCGGCACCGGATCGATCAAGCCTGTGACGTGGGCCGGGGCGAAGGCTAGGGTCGAAGAGTCGCTGAGAGGAGCAACACCCCATGGTGACACCGCAGATCGCACGGGGGCGGCTGCTGATGCTGGTCCTGTTCGCGGCGGCGGTCGTGATGACGGCGGCCGCCGGGGTGGCGGCGCTGGTGCGGTACGTGCCGCAATGGCTCGGGAGTTGAAGGAGATTAGCGGTGAGTGACATCCCCGGCGGGCCGATGGCGAACCGGCCCGTCCACTTCATCTGGCTGCTCGACTGCTCGTATTCGATGCAGGGCGAGAAGATCGGCCAGCTCAACTACGCGATCAGGGAAGCCGTTCCGGAGATGCGCTCGGTGGCGCAGGACAATCCGGCGGCCCAGCTGCTGCTGCGCACGATGACCTTCGCCACCACGGCCCGCTGGCACCACCAGGACCCGGTTCCGGTGGAGGACTTCACCTGGCAGGACGTCCAGGTGGACGGGATGACCAATCTGGGCGAGGCCCTGCACATGGTGGCCCGCGAGCTGGACACGCCGCCGATGCCGCAGCGGGCGCTGAAGCCGGTGCTGGCGCTGGTCTCCGACGGGGTGCCGACGGACGACTGGAAGGCGGGGCTGCGGGCGGTCGACGCGACCCCGTGGGGGCGCAAGGCCGTACGGGTGGCCATCGCGATCGGCGCGGACGCCGACCGCACCGTGCTCCAGGAGTTCCTGGGCAATCCGGAGCTGCAGCCGCTGGACGCGAACAGCCCCAAGCAGCTGGCGGCGGCGATCCGCTGGGCTTCGACGGCCGCGGTCAAGGCGGCCTCGCAGCCGGTCGCCGGGTCCTCGGACCCGATGGCGAAGCAGCCGCCGTACGCGCCGCCGGTGCTCGACGACGACGATGACGACGTGTGGTGAGCGGGCCCGTGTCACCGGAACCACCCCCGGTACCCCCGTCCGTACCACCGCCGGTACCACCGCCGCTGCCGCAGCCCGTGGCGCCGCCGGTGCCACGGCCCCCGGCGCCCGCAGGCCCGTCGGCCGGGCCGCTCTGGGACACGCTCCGGGAGAGCGTCCAGGGCGTGAACAAGACCCGCAACCAGGACTACTGCGAGGTCTCGGGCCTCGGCACGGCCGAAGAACCGCTGATCATGGCGGTCGCCGACGGCCACGGCTCCGCGGTGCACGCCCGCAGCCATCTGGGCTCCCGCTTCGCGGTCGACCTCTTCGTCGAGGAGGCCCGGCGGTTCGGGGCGCTCGCCCAGCCGCGCGGTGACGAGCGGCCGCCGAGCCTGGCCTGGCTCATGCACTACGCCGAGCACGCCTTCCCCCGCCAGCTCGTCAGCGCGTGGCGGGACAAGGTGCTCGGCAACTGGGAGCGGACCAGCTCGCACCGGGAGCCCGGCCTGTCCGAGGAGCGCAAGGTGCTGCTGTACGGGAGCACGCTCGTCGGTGCGGTGCTCACCCCGCGGGTGTTCGCGGCCTGGCAGCTCGGCGACGGCGAGCTGACGGTGGTGGACGACGCCGGGCGGGTGACCGTACCGCTGGCGCCCGCCGAGGCGGACCTGGGGGACGAGACGGAGTCGCTGTGCACCCCCGAGGCGTGGCTGCGGGTACGGGTGCACTGGGCCCCGGTGACGGCGCCCGGGCGGGCGCCCCGGCTGGTCGCGGTCTCCACCGACGGGCTGTCCAAGAGCTTCGCCTCGGACCGGGGGTTCCTCCAGTTCATGGCCGGGCTGGACGACCGGCTGTCGGCGGACGGCGCCGACACGGTCCGGGCCGTCCTCCCGGGGTGGCTGTCCAAGGCTTCGCAGCACTCCGGGGACGACACCACCCTGGTGGCGGCCTGGCACCCGGGCACCCCACCGGCCCCCGCCCCCGCCCCCGCCCCCGCCCCGACCGCCGCGCAGGCACCGGCACCGGCGCGGACTCCGGACGATCCGCCGCGGACACAGGCCCCGGGCCCGGCAGCGACACCGGCTCCGGATCCCCGGCCGGCACCGGACGCGGAGGCCGTCGACGGGGTGCCACCGGCCGGGACGATGTGGACCGCGCCCGCGCAGGCCACCGACCCGGCACCACCGACCGACCCGTACGGGAGAGACGAATGAGCGGCATGCTCGACAGCGGAACCCTGCTGACGACCGACAGCGGGACGGGCGTGGAGGTCTTCGACCTGCTCGGCGCCGGCGGCCAGGGGGAGGTCTACCGGGTGAAGACCTCCGCCGGGTACCAGGCGCTCAAGTGGTACTACCCGGCCTGCGCGACCCCCGCGCAGGAGGCCATCGTCCGCCAGCTGGTGGGCCGCGGCTTCGAGGACGACCGCTTCCTGTGGCCGCTGGACTTCGTGGCCGACGCGCGCGGCGGGTTCGGGTACCTGATGGACATCCGCCCGGACCGGTTCAAGGGCCTGCCCCTGCTGTTCCGGCGGCAGCTGCGCACCTCGCCCCGGGCCCTGCTGAAGGCGTGCCTCTACACGGTCGAGGCGTACCAGGCCCTGCACTCGCGGGGGATCGCCTACCGGGACATCTCCTGGGGCAACATCTTCTTCGATCCGGCCACCGGCGACGTACTGGTCTGCGACAACGACAACGCGGTGGTGGAGGGCGACAGCACCGGCATCTCGGGGACCATGGAGTTCATGGCGCCCGAGCTGGTGCGCGGCGACCCGGGGGTCTCCCCCGGCACCCAGAGCGATCTGCACTCGCTGTCGGTGCTGCTGTTCATGCTGCTGATGAACCACCATCCGCTCAAGGGACGGCGCGAGCTCGCGATCCACTGCCTGGACGAGGCGGCGGAGCGCAAGCTGTACGGGAAGCAGCCGCTGTTCGTCTTCGACCCGCAGGACCGGTCCAACGCACCCGACCCCGTCGAGCAGTCGACCGTACTGGCCACGTGGGCGGCGGCGCCCGACTCGCTGCGGGAACTGTTCACCAAGAACTTCACGGCGGGTCTGCACGACCCCACGACGCGGGTCCGCGAGTCGCAGTGGCGGGACACCCTGCGGGCGGTGCTCGACGCGGTGGTGGAGTGCGCGCAGTGCGGGCGGCAGAACATGACCGAGCCGCGGTCCGCCGATCCGGGCACCTGCTGGAGCTGCGGGAGCACGCTGGTGCTGCCGCCGCGGCTGGTGCTGACCACGCCCCCGCCGCGCACCGAGCACCACATCCTGCTGCACCGCTCCTCCCGGGTGCAGGAGCACCACCTGGCCCCGGAGCCGGCCCGGCACGACTACGGCGACGGGACCCTGGTGGCGCAGCTGACCGAACACCCGCAGAAGCCCGGCCGGTTCGGGCTGGCGAACCGGTCGGGCGCGGTGTGGACGGGGACCCGCGCGGACGGCTCCACCCAGCGGATCGAGCCGGGGCAGACCGTGCCGCTGCGTTCGGGTCTGGAGCTGGACTTCGGCGGCGCGCGGGCCGTCGTACGGGCCAAGTAGGCCGCGCAGGAGCCGCAGACGGAGCGGCGGGGGTCAGTTCGTCAGGAGGCGGCTGATCTCCTGCGCGAGGGCGAGTCCGCCGCTGCCCGCTCCGAGACCGAGCGTGATGGTCTCCAGGGAGCGGCGGATCAGCCCCGGCTCGGCCGGGCGGCCCTGCTGAGCGGCCCGGTCCAGTTCGCCGTGGAGCTCGTCCGCCGCCCGGATCCGGCCCGGGTCCGCGTCCTGCTCGCGCAGCCACTGGGCGAGTTCGGCGGCCAGCCGCAGCGTCTGGGCGGCGCCCTCCTGCTGCCCGATGTTGATCGTGCCGTTGTCGCCGATGATGCCGGCGGTGACCTTCTCGTTGAAGTTGAACGTGCCCATCTCGTCTCCTGTGTCCGGTTCCGCCGGTGGTGGGGTCAGGGCGTGCCGCGGCCCTGGGCGGCGGGGCCGCCCTGGGCGCCCGGCCCGTTGTGGTGGTTGACCGTGCCGTTGTCCCCGATGACCCCGGCCTGCACGCTGCCCTGGAAGGTGTAGGTGTGCGTGTTGATGACCTGCTGCGCCTGGTCGTAGGAGCTGGTGTCGACGTTGTGGTCCTTCAGGAACCGTTCGGTCGCTATCAGCACACCCTGCTGGAGGCGCTGGAGGAAGTCCTGCGAGTCGGTGCGTTCGGTGTAGCCCAACTGACCCCAGTCCGCGACCCGCTCGCGGATGCTGTCCACGGCGCCGTAGTCGTACAGCATGTGCCGCTTGTCGATCTCGCGCCGCGTCCTCTCCAGGGTGCGGGCGCGCCGGCGGCGCTCCGCGGACCGGCGGGAGAGCCGGGACGCGGCGCCGATCAGGGCCGGCCCGGCGGCGCCGGTGGCGTGGCGGACCAGGCTCCACCAGCGTTCGAAGCCGTCCACGGGGAGCCGGTTGACCCGGTCGAAGCGGGCCTGGAGCGGCGGGATGCCGTACGCCGACACCTCCCAGGTGAGGCTGGGGTGGTGGAGGCGGGCCCGCAGGTGCATGGAGACGATGGCCCGGCCGCCCTCGCCGGCCCGCACCAGGCTGAGGTAGGTCCGCATGCCGGCGCCGGACTGCATCAGGCCCGCCTGGACGAGCTGTTTGGGGATCTGGGCACGTGGCCGCTCCAGCCGGTCCGGCAGCAGTTCGGCGCCCACGTACGGGACGTGGTTGCCGATCACGTAGAGCCGGTTGCGGACCTGGAGGCCCTTGAGGCCGGCGATGTTCTCCATCTCGCGGGCCACGTAGGTGTGCAGGTCGACCGCGTCGAAGGGCTTGATGCGCAGTTTGCCGCCGCCCGCCGGGGCCTCGGCGGGCCGGCTCACGTCGATGGGCTGCCAGACCATCTCCTTGAGTTTGGAGCCGCTGCCGACGAACGGGTTGGTGCGTTCGGCGCTCGCCGTGTACGGAACCACGTTGGCGCGCTTCTGCTCCAGCAGGCGCTGTTCCACCTCGGGTTCGACGGCCGGGGCCAGGTCCGCGGGCCGGTCCGCGCCGTGCTCCACGGTGAGCGCCGCCGTACGGGCCCGGCTCTCGGCCTGGTGGACCAGCCACCACGCGCTCGCGTACGCCAGGGCGACGAGTGCGGCGGCCGTGTACGCGAGGCCCCACCGGGCGGCGACCAGCGCGTACAGCAGCACCGGTACCGCCGCCCACACGCCGACGCCGCAGATCCAGGCGAGGCGCCGGTCCCGTTCGTCGGTCCGCCGGACGGCGGCGGGGGCGGGGGCGGGCCCCGCCCGCGCGGGGGGCGCCCGCGCCGCCCCGCCCCAGGAGCACGGCGGACGCGCAGGCCCGGGGGGCGGAGGCGTTGGAGCGGCGGATGGCCAAGCAGCGGCGGGCCGAGGAGGCCCTGCTG
>NZ_JBHYVA010000353.1:3536-8520 GCF_042750055.1 Streptomyces sp. NPDC059456 | reverse complement strand
GGGGGCGCGCGCCCGGGGGGGCCCGCCCCCCGGGGAGCGGCTCCGCACGGCCGTCAGACGACGGGCGTCTCCACCTGCGGCTGGGCACAGGAGGACGAGCCCTGGCAGGAGCAAGAGCCCCACGAGCCGCCGTTCTCGGGCAGGGCGGCGGTGTCGCTCAGCGCGGTGACGGTCAGGTCACCGAGGTCGAGGTCGAGGTCCAGGTCGAGGTCGGACCCGGTGGTGGAAGAGAATTCGGACATGGCTGACTTCCTCTCGTTGATGAGGGGGTGCACTCCGCGCAAAGACGGCGTCGGTTGGCCGGCGCCCGCGGTCGACGGACGGATCGCCACCAGGGAACGGATGGTTCGAAGTCGGGGCGTCCGATGGTGCGCCGTGGTGCAGCACCGAGTCTCGGGGCGGGGCGGGACAACGGCAACTGCCCATGTCAGGTTGGCCTGTTGACCCGTCCTGCTTCGTCACCTTCACCGTCGGCCCCTTGTGCCGTGCCGAGGGCGTACGCACCCTCGCCGCGCGGCGGGTGTGCGGGGCGCGCAAAGCCCATCGGTGCTCGTGGCCCCGGCCGGCAAGCATCCGGAAGGGGTGCCACCGCGGCCGGCCCCGGGCGGACCCGCCCGCTCCGGAGCCATGGGAGCCGCCCCGCGAGCCGGCCCGCAGGCATGGTGAACCGGTCAAATCTCCACCGCCCCGGAGCATGACCGGGGGCGGCCGTCGTCACGACTTCGACGCCATGGAAGCGGTGGAGACGTCCGACACCGGACACGGCGGCCTGCTGCCGGAGTTCCGCATGGACGAGGCGTCCGCCGCGCTGGCCCACCTCGGTGCGGAGACCGGCATCCCGCCGCTCCGGGCCCCCGGAGATCTCCCGAGAGGACTTCCTGCGTCCGCGGCCGGTACCACCGGTCCGTGGCCCGATGGCCGAACTCATGCGGAAATCCGACTGCCGTTCGCCTGGCGTATCCGCCACGGTCACGCCAAGCTCCCTCTCCGGTACCCCGGACAGGCTGTTCTGGGGGCGCTCCCGCACTTCTCGACCAAAAGCAGAGGTCCCTCTCGCCATGGCAGAACTCAACCGCCGCCGCTTCCTCCAGCTCACCGGCGGCGCCGCCGCCCTGACCATGCTCAACGAGAGCATCGCGCGTGCCGCCGCCATCCCCGCGCAGGGCACCACCGGCACCATCGCCGACGTCGAGCACATCGTGGTCCTGATGCAGGAGAACCGTTCCTTCGACCACTACTTCGGATCCCTCAACGGCGTCCGCGGATTCGGGGACCCGCGCCCCGTGACACTGCCGAGCGGCAAGTCCGTCTGGCACCAGAGCGACAACGCCGGCAAGGAGACGCTGCCGTTCCGCCCCCCGTCGGACGACCTCGGCATGGAGTACCTCCAGGGCCTCAACCACGACTGGGCGGGCGGCCACAGCGCGTTCAACCAGGGCAAGTACGACAACTGGGTGCCCGCCAAGACCCCGGCCACCATGGCGTACCTGACGCGCGAGGACATCCCGTTCCACTACGCGCTCGCCGACGCCTTCACCATCTGCGACGCCTACCACTGCTCGTTCATCGGCTCCACAGACCCCAACCGCTACTACCTGTGGTCCGGCCACACCGGCAACGACGGCACCGGCGGCGGCCCGGTCCTCAACAACGCCGAGGCCGGCTACGGCTGGACCACCTACCCCGAGCGCCTGGAGGCGGCCGGCATCTCCTGGAAGGTCTACCAGGACATCGGCGACGGCCTGGACGCCGCCGGCTCCTGGGGCTGGATCAACGACGCCTACCGCGGCAACTACGGCGACAACTCGCTGCTGTACTTCAACAACTACCGCAGCGCCCAGCCGGGCAGCCCGCTCCACGACAAGGCCCGCACCGGCACCGACGCCAAGGCGGGCGAAGGCTACTTCGACCGCCTGCGCGCCGACGTCCAGGGCGGCACGCTGCCGCAGATCTCCTGGATCGCCGCGCCCGAGGCGTTCAGCGAGCACTCCAACTGGCCGGCCAACTTCGGCGCCTGGTACATCGCGCAGGTCCTCGACGCGCTGACCTCCAACCCCGACGTGTGGGCCCGTACCGCGCTGTTCATCACGTACGACGAGAACGACGGCTTCTTCGACCACGTCGTCCCGCCGTACGCCCCGGTCGACGCCAACCAGGGCCTGTCCACCGTGGCCACCGCGCTGGACGTCTTCCCCGGCAAGCCCGGCTACGTCGCCGGCCCGTACGGCCTCGGCCCGCGCGTGCCGATGCTCGTCGTCTCCCCGTGGAGCACCGGCGGCTACTCCTGCTCCGAGACCTTCGACCACACCTCGGTCATCCGGTTCATGGAGCAGCGCTTCGGCGTGCGGGAGCCCAACATCTCGCCCTGGCGCCGCGCCGTCTGCGGTGACCTGACCTCGGCCTTCGACTTCAAGCGGCAGGACACCGCCGCCGTACGCCTGCCCGACACCGGCGGCTTCGAGCCCCGGGACCGCGAGCGCCACCCCGACTTCCACGCGGTCCCGCCGGCCGTCGCCAGCATGCCGCGCCAGGAGAAGGGCCTGCGCCGGACCCGTCCGCTGAAGTACGCCCCGTACGTGGACGGCACGGCGCTCACCGCAGAGGGCAAGTTCCGGCTGACGTTCAGCGGCGGCCCGGACCTGGGCGCGCAGTTCCACGTCACCTCCGGCAACCGCACGGACGCCCCGTGGACCTACACCACCGAGGCCGGCAAGTCGATCGCGGACGCCTGGAACACCCGCTACTCGGCCGGCGTCACGGATCTGACGGTCCACGGCCCCAACGGCTTCCTGCGCGGCTTCCGCAACCCCGGCACCACCCCCGGCCCCGAGGTCACCGCCCGCCACAACGTCACCACCGGCAACCTGGACCTCACCTGTACCAACGCGGGCAGCGCGACGGCCACGCTGACCATCACCAACTCCTATGGCGGCGGCCCGAAGCGCCTCACCGTGGCCAAGGGCGCGACCGTCACCCACAGCGTGTCGCTGAAGAACACCAAGCGCTGGTACGACGTCACGGTCACGGCCTCCGAGACCGCCGGCTTCGCGCGCCGCTTCGCCGGCAAGGTCGAAACGGGAGCCGCGGGCCTGTCGGACCCGGCGATCCTGACGAACCAGTCCTCCTGACGGCGCCGGTCCGGCCCACCGGATCCGAGCCCCGCTCCCCGGACCCCTCCGGGGAGCGGGGCCGCCCGCGGTCCGCCTGCCGGGCTGCGCCGCCCGCGCCCGCTACGGTGACGGCATGGAACAGCGGATCAGCATGGTCACCCTGGGGGTCGCGGACCTCGCCCGCGCCACACACTTCTACGCGGCGCTGGGATGGCGCGGCACCGAGGTGCAGGAGACGGTGTTCCACCAGGCGGTCGGTCTGGCCCTCGTCCTGTGGGACCGCGGCAAACTCGCCGCGGACTGCGGCCTGCCCGACGCCGCGCCCGCCCCGTTCGGCGGGATCGCCCTGGCCCACAACGTACGCACGGACGCCGAGGTGGACTCCGTCCTCGGCGCCGCGGCCCGCGCCGGCGGCACCGTCACCCGACCCGCCGCGGTCAACGCGATCGGCTTCTACTCCGGCGTCTTCACCGACCCCGACGGGCACGCCTGGGAGGTGGCCCACAATCCCGGCTTCACGCTGGCCGAGGACGGCGCCCTGATCCTGCCCGACTTCGGCGGATAGCGGTCCACGAGGACTTCCCGGGTCCGCCGGTCGTCGGCGTGTACCCGCGCATCCCGGCCCTCGTGTGCAGCACGCTTCGTCGACGTGCTCGTACACGACCGAGCGCCGGAGTCCGAACGGAAGGAGCCCCCATGAGCGGAGGCGAGATCTCCAGGCCCGCGGCGCCGGCCGGTGACCCCGGGCCGGACACGGACACCGGCCCCGCCCCCGTGCGGACCGGGCCCGAACGCCGCAGTCACCCCCTGCTCGAGTTCGCGCTGACCACGCTGCTGGTGTTCGCGGTGGTCACGATCGTCCGCTGGGTGTTCGACCCTGCTTCGCCGCTCGCCCTCGCGAACCTCCACCTGGCCCTGCTCGTCGTGGGCGCGCTGGTGGGAGTGCTCCTCTTCGCGCTGCTCCGCTCGCCGTGGGGGCGGCGTTCGGGTGCGCACGTGAACCCCGCGGTCACGCTCGCCCTCTGGCGGCTGGGGGTCTTCCCCGGGCGGGGCGTGGCCGCGTACGTCGCCGCCCAGCTCGGCGGGTCCGTCGCCGGGACCGTGCTGGCCCGCCTGGCCTGGGGGCCGGCGGTCGCACGGGTCGGCTACGGTGCGGCCGTCGCGGCGCCCTCGTGGAACGGCTGGGCCGTCTTCACGGCCGAAGCCGGCTGCCTGGTCGTGGTGACGCTCGTCATCGGCTTCTTCCTCGTCCACCCGGCCCGCGCACGGTGGTTCCCCCCGGCCCTGGCGGTGCTCGTCGGCGCGATCGTCGCCGGCCTGGGCCCCCTCAGCGGCGGCTCCGCCAACCCCGCCCGCCAGTTCGGGCCCGTGCTGCTGTCCGGGAGCACCGCCGGGCTGTGGATCTACCTCGCGGCTCCGGCCCTGGGCGCCGTTCTGGGCGCTGCGGCCCACCGCTTCATCGCGCGGGGCGCCGCGCCGCCCCGCGACCCCCGACGCGGCCCCGGTGCCGCACCCCCGCCCTGAGGCGGACACCGTCCTGCGCGGGTCCTCCCCCTCTTGACGCGTGACATTCGTACCGTCCGGGACGGGATCCGCGGCCCTGGTGGACCGGCCGGCGCGCTCCGTAGGCTCCTTGCCATGTCGCATTCACACGAAACCGGAAGCGGTGACTCCTGGGAAGGGGTCGTCATCCATCTCTCCCGGGGCATGCTCGACGGCGCGAACATGTACCACTTCGCCGAGATCCGCCGCGCCGACGGCGAAACCGTGAAGGTACGGATCGGCCGCCGGCTCTGGAAGTCCCTCACCGTCGGCGACCGGATCCTCAAACGGCCCGGCGCCGACCCGGCCCAGGGTTTGCCCCGGCCAGGGCC
>NZ_JBHYVA010000353.1:0-3526 GCF_042750055.1 Streptomyces sp. NPDC059456 | reverse complement strand
GCGGGCGGGGCCGCGGTCTCTCCCCCCCCCCCCCGGCCGCCCCCCCACCCCCCCCCCGCCCCGCCCCCCCCCCGGCCAAGGGTTAGCCCCGGCCAGGGCCGGCCCCGGCCCCTGCGCGGGCCGCTTCCGGAGGGCGGGGCCCACGGGCACGGCTGCACCCGTCATGCCGCGCCGCCGCGCAGGAGGCGGCGCCGGCGGGTCCGTTCCGTCCACAGGCAGGTGGTGGCCAGTACGGTCACCGCGACGGCCGCCCACACGGGCCAGGCAGCCCAGGCCGCGGCCACGGCGGCGACCAGCTGGAGCAGGACGAGACCCACGGTGACCGCCCCCGGGACGGGGACGATCACCTGGTTCTTGTCCCCGGGAGTCGCGAACACCGTCGGCAGCCCGATCAGCAGCACCACGGAGGCCACCGCCGCCACGACCGACCAGGGCGCCAGCGCCCACGGTGTGGCCACCCACGCGCACAGCTCGGTCGCGAACCTCAGCGCCGGCGCCGGGTCGGCCCCTCCCGCACCCCGGCCGCGCGCTTGCGCCCCCGCCTCGTCCGCCATCTCGGACATCCCCCTCCGGTCGTGCACCGTGCCGCGCCGCGCACACTGTACGGGGGGAGCGCGAGGCCCATGCCACGGCAGGGTCCGCCGGTGTCAGGCGCTCAGACCGGCCCGCCTGAGCGACACCCGGGACAGGTCGCCGATGGCCCGCTCGTCGCCGCGCCGCCATGCGTCGGCGAGACCTCCCGGCGGCACCGGCACCGCGGCCAGGTCCTTCACCGGCCCGGTCAGGGCCCGCAGGGCCAAGAGGTCGGCGCCACCCGGGGAGTCGAGCAGCCCGCGGATCCGGGCGCTGCGCCGGATCCAGCGCACGCGCGGCGGGAGCCAGACCACCAGCACCAGCCCCACGGAGAAGACGATCAGGGCGAACGCCGTCAGATCGGCCATCCGGCCCACCGCGTCCTGCATCGACTGCCCGGCGTCCGACAGCCCGCGCCCGGCCTCGGCGGCGGACTGCAGCGGCTTCTTCAGGACGCCCCCGATCAGCGGTACGTTCGACGCCGCGTCCCCCGCATCGGCGAGGCCGGACGCGAGGCCGCCGCTCGCGTCCTCCAACTCCCGCCCCGGCGCGGCCAGGAGCATGATCCCGTCATGGACGGCCAGCGCGAACCTCACCGCGACCGCCACCAGCAGCACGGCGGTCAGATCGGCCAGCACCTGCCGGATACGACGTGCGCGGGTCTGGGCGTAAAGACGCATCGGGTGCTCCTGTTCCGGCGGCATCGACGACGGACCGGTCGCTCCGTGACCGGGTGGGGCGCGACCGCCCGGACGGTATGCCACGGCCCTTCGCCCGACCGTACGCCGCCCCCGGCCCCGTGGGGCCCCTCTCGGTGCTTATGCCGCCGCCGGGGTCACACCGCTGCGCCGGCCGGCAGGCCGTCCGTGTTCAGGACAGCCGGCACGTGTGGAAGCGGTCGGAGCGGACGTTCCCGAACGACGCGGGGAGCCGGGCGATCCCCTGGTCCGGGCGGATGGTCCGACTCTGCCCGCGATACTCGGTGCCGCTGTACACGGTCACGCACCGACCCCAGAGCCGGCCGTCCCGGCGCCACGTCCCGGCCGCGTTCCACACGGACGTGCCGCCGTTGAAGCCGACGTACGCGGTCGTTTCCGGGTACCGCGGCATGTCCTGCCGGACGAAGCTCGCGACGCCGGTGTAGTCGGGGCCGGTCCAGCCGCACACCCAGCCGGAGGGGCAGGGCTCGGACGGGGTCGGGGCGGCCTGAGCCGAAGCGGCGCAGGGGGCGAGGGCGAGGGCGCAGCAGGCCGCGCAGACGGCCAGGGTGCGGACGGACACGGGGTCACCGCCTGTCTCCGGGAGGCCGCAGGCCCGAGGGTCTGCGGATGCCGTTCCATCGCACCTCCGTTCCGCCTTGATCGCACCACCGCGCGCCGTGCCGGGGGCCGGGCCGTCGCCGCCCGTGACCGGTCGGCGGCGCAGCGCAACCGCACGGCGGCCGGTCCCGGTCAGCCCGCGTCGGGCCGGCCCCGCCGTTCGGCGTCGTGCGCGGCCAGTGCGGCGCGCAGCGTCAGGGCGTCGGCGCCGCGGGCGGCGTCCAGCCCGGTGAACTCGGTCGCCTTCCGCAGCCGGTAGTCCACCGTGTTCGGGTGGACGTTGAGCCGGGCGGCGGTCCGGCGCCGGTCCAGGCTGCACGCGAGGAACGCGCGCAGCGTGACGAGCAGCTCGGGGCGCGCATCGAGCGGGTCGAGCAGTGCGGCCAGTGCCTCCCGGGCCGGGCCGGGGCGGCTCAGCTGGTATTCGAGCAGCACGTCGTCCAGCAGGTGCAGTCCGGGGCCGCGGCCGGACGCCTGCGCCACCTCGCGCACCTCACCGGCCAGCCGGGCGGCCTCCGCGACGCCCTCGGGTGCCGCCGCCGCGGCCGCGGCCACCAGCTCGGCACCGCACATCCGGCCGAGCTGCCCGACCAGCAGGGAGAGCCGGTCCCGGTCCGCACGGCCGAAGTCGGCGGCCGGTGTCTCGTACGGGATGAGTATCAGCCCGCCGTCACCGGACAGCACGGACAACGGGACTCCCGTCGTCTGCCGCTGCAACTCGTTGCGCAGCCGCCGGAGTTTGCGGCGCGCCGCCACCGAGTGGTTCACCCCGGGCACCAGTTCGTCCGGGTGCGGTCCCACCGAGACGCTCAGCACCAGGTAGCTGGGCGGCAGGCGGATGCCCGCGCGGTCGGCGGCGGCCTGCGGGCTGCCGCCCTCCAGCAGCCGCGACAGCAGCGACTGTAAGGCGACCTGCTCGTCGCTGAGCGCCGTCTGCCGCTCCTGCACGTACCCGGCCGCGACCTCGCAGGTCACCAGCCGCAGGAACGCGAGCATGTGGCGCTGGACCAGCAGCACATCGCCCAGGTCGCCCGGTTCGGCCGCCGAGAAGACCTGGGCGGCGCACTCCTCGGCACCCAGGTGGTAGGCACCGACCACGGCCTCCAGCGGCACCCCCTCGTCGGCACGCCGGGCCGAGGACTCGCGGATCGCCGCCGCTTCGGCCTGTCCCGGCAGTTCGCCCGTCGACAGCACCGCCGCGAAGCTCCGGATGCCGCGGGTCACCTGCTTGGCGATGTCGCCGCCCAGGTGTTCCGCCGGCAGCGTTCCGTATACGGGAAGCCGTTCGACGAGCCGGACCATCACCGCGCGCTCCAACGCCCCTGCGGCGTCCTGGAGTCGCTTGTGGACCGGCACGCCGGCGAACTGCGGCACCGGGTCGCGTTCCACGGCGTTGGATCCGGTCACAATCCACCTCGCACATCTCTGTTCCCCGCCCCGGAGACGTGGCCGCATACCGGCCCCATGATGTTTCCGGGACATCACCTACTGGTTGGTAACACTACTGGCTGGTGCATGGCCGGATGTGGCGGACCGCGGCCGCATCGCACCGCAATCCCCTGCCGGGGGCCGGCCCCCCCCCCCCGTTCCGCCCCCCATAGCCGCCGCGGGGGGGGGGGTGAGGCCCCCCCCCC
>NZ_JBHYVA010000352.1:0-8542 GCF_042750055.1 Streptomyces sp. NPDC059456 | reverse complement strand
GGTGAGGACCGATGCGGGGGACCTTCCGCGGGCAGTGCCCCGGACGGGGGCTACGCGTGCTCGCGCAGGACCCGGTTGGGCGCGTACAGCTCCGTCACCGTCGGGCCGGCCGCGGCCAGGGCCGCCGCCGCCCGCTGGGGCTGCGGGGTGCGCTGGTGCGGGAGCGGGCTCCCCGGCATCTCGGTCACCTGGGACACGTCGGCCTGCGGCCGGCGCGCCCGGTAGGCCGAGCGGTAGGCGGCCGGGGAGGACCCCAGCTGCCGCCGGAAGTGCCCGCGCAGGGCGACCGGCGAGCGGAACCCGCAGCGCCCGGCGACCTCGTCGACCGAGTAGTCGGAGGTCTCCAGCAGCCGCTGGGCCTGGAGCACCCGCTGGGTGATCAGCCACTGGAGCGGTGCGCTGCCGGTCAGCGAGCGGAACCGCCGGTCGAAGGTGCGCCGGCTCATGTACGCGCGGGCCGCGAGCGTTTCCACGTCGAACTGCTCGTGGAGGTGCTCCAGGGCCCAGGCGACGACCTCGGCGAGCGGGTCTGCGCCGATCTCCTCCGGCAGCGACCGGTCGAGGTAGCGTTCCTGGCCGCCGGTGCGGCGCGGCGGGACGACGAGCCGGCGGGCCAGTGCCCCGGCCGCCTCGCTGCCGTGGTCCGTGCGCACGATGTGCAGGCACAGGTCGATTCCGGCCGCGGTGCCCGCGGACGTGAGCACGTCGCCGTCGTCGACGAACAGCTCGCGCGGATCGACGTGGACGGACGGGTACCGCTTGGCCAGCGTCGGCGCGTACATCCAGTGCGTCGTCGCGGGCCGGCCGTCCAGCAGACCGGCGGCGGCGAGCACGAAGGCCCCCGTGCACAGTCCGACGATCCGGGCCCCCTCCTCGTGCGCCAGACGCAGTGCGTCGAGCGCCTCCGGAGGCGGCGGTGAAGTGATCGAGCGCCAGGCGGGAACGACGACCGTGCCTGCCCGGGCGATCGCCTCCAGCCCGTACGGCGCGGTGAGCTCGAGTCCGCCGGTGGTCCGCAGCGGACCTTCCTCCCCGGCGCACACGAGCAGTCGATAGCGTGGAACTCCCGCGTCCTGCCGGTCGATGCCGAACACGGAAAGTGGAATGGAGCTCTCGAAGATCGGGCCGCCGCTGAACAGCAGCACCGCGACGATCTCCCTGCGGCGACGCCCCGCGAGTTTCCTGCCGGCGTCCGCAATGACGGCGGTGGAATCCTGGCTCATGGCTAAGCCCCCCTTGGGTGTCGCGACTCCTTGGTCTGGTCGCACCTGCACGTTTCCCCTCGGCCTTGCACGTGGATCCCCCGCCGTAAATACATGATCGAATCTACTGCGTCCCGTGGTGTCGGCGTGACAAGTTCAGCACGCAGCGCTATGTCGACTTGGCAACTTGGCGAAAAGCATTCGATCAGGAAGCCTTCCACTCCGCTACCGGAGTGGGAAGCTTGCCGCTCGGCCATGGCCAGTACCCGTAGGGTCTTCCGGCCCCCCTGGCTCTGTCGTCGCTGGTGGTGGGGGGGTTGAGGGGGCATTCCGGCAAGACCGGCACTGTTCCGGGAAGTTGGCTGAAAACATGCGGGTGTGGGTGTGCGAATCAGTCAGTCCTCTGGGGAGATTCCACCGGACGTGTAGCAGCCGCGGCGCGCGCGTCCCCTCGAACCGGGCCCGGCTCCGGCCCGCGGACGCCGGCGGTGCCCGCCCGGTGGCGTCCGGTCCTCCACGAGGACCAGGGCGGCCCGCTCCGCCTTCTCCGAGTGGCGCAGCATCGCCCGGCACGCAGCGGTGACCGCGACCAGTCCGAGGGTCGCGACGGCGGCCCCGCCGAAGGAGGTTCCGTAGACGACGAGCACCACCGGCACGAGCAGACAGCTGAAGGCGGCCCAGCGCACCACGTCACCCGCGGGGTCGTCATGGGGGCGTCTGCCGGACTGCACGGACGGGTGAACGGTCGGCTGAGCGGGCTGGACGGGGTGAACCGGATGACCGGGCACGGCGTGCTCCCTGCGGGCTCTTCCTGGACGGTCGGACACCTGTCCAACGGCGCGCGGCGGGGCTCGGTCACTGCGCGCACGGGTGGCGCGCACGGCGGCTCGTCACTGGCTGTAGGGGACAGCGGCCATTGCCAAGGAGCCCTCGCTCCGGCATGCTCCCTGGGACGCTCTCCAAGGGTGGCATGCCCTGTGCAGGACAGGAGTGTCGCCGTACCCTGGTGGGTATGGGCTTGGGAAGATGCTTCCCGGACAGAGCTCCGTCACCCTGAGTCGTCATTTTTTCAATCGGTACTTCCGCCCAATGTCGCCCCGTCGCCTTGTCCCTTCCCCCGAGGACCTTTTCGCCGAGACATCCATGGCCGGTCACGAATTCCACGAACCCGCGGACCGCAAGCGCAAACCGCTCGCCGACCACACGTCGAGCGACCTGCGCGCGGCGGAACAGACACGTCATCCCTGCGACCCGGCCTTCCGGCACGGGGTCGTGGTGGGTTTCGACGGCTCCACCTCCAGTGAGCGCGCCCTGGCCTATGCGATCGGCATGGCCCGCCGCTCCGGATCCGGCCTGATCATCGTGCACGTGGCCAACCGGCTGCCCACCACCGTGTGGGCCGGCTGCGAGCCGCCCGTCTTCGTGGACGTGCCGGACCACCGCACCGAGGTGCTGGGGCTGGAGCTCGCCTGCGCTGACTATCTGGCCGAGGTGCCGTGGATCCTGGTCGAGCGGGGCGGGGACATCTGCCACGAGCTGGAGGAGGTCGGCCGGGAGTACTCGGCGGACGCCATCGTCGTCGGCTCCACGCACGGGATCGTCGGCCGGATCTTCGGGTCCGTCGCGGGCCGGCTGGCCAAGCGCGCACAGCGACCGGTTGTTGTCATTCCGTAACCCGCTGTACGTCGGTTGTGCGGTTGTGAACCCCCATGTAAAGGGTAGATAAGTGCTGCTGGGACGCAGCAAACAACTGCAGATCGAAGGGAGCCCGCCGTGGACAATGGTGTCTCTGCGGGAAGCACGGCCTCGACCTCGACCCTCGGGAACATAGCCCTGGGTCTGACCCTTCTCGCATTCGGTATCGGCCACACCGCCATCGTCAGCGGCGTGTCCGCGGCCAACTCCGTGTCACTCGCGACCTACGTCGGCGGTCTCGCCCTGTTCGTCCTCGGAGTCCTCGAATTCCGCGGCGGCAACGGCTTCAACGGCACGGCCTTCGCGGGCCTCGGCGCCTTCTGGTTCACCTGGGCCTCGGGGGCGGACGGAAAGGTTTCGGCACACGCGGCCGGACTGTTCCTGGTCCTCTTCGCCCTGCTGGCGCTGACCCTCACCGTCAGCGCGTCGAGCGGACTGTTCGGCCAGGGCGCGTACGCCCTGCTCACCCTCTCCCTGCTGCTCCTCGCGGTCGGCTCCTTCGCCGACAGCGGCGGGCTCGCCAAGGCCGCCGGCTGGGCGGCCGCCCTCTCCGGCCTGATGTTCTGGTACGGCGCCACGGCGGCGCTCGCCCACTGGCCCACCGCACTGGGCAAGGCCTCCGGCAGGGGCGCGGTCGCCGCGGGCTGAGCGCCGCGGACCGGCCGGGCCGGCGTACGGGAACGGCCCCCCGGGGGAAATCCCCCGGGGGCCGTTCCATGCGCCGCAGCGGGCGTGCGCCGCGTCGGCTACTCGACGGTGACGGACTTCGCCAGGTTGCGCGGCTTGTCGATGTCCCGGCCCAGGGCCAGGGCCGTGTGGTACGCCAGCAGCTGGAGCGGGATGCCCATCAGGATCGGGTCCAGCTCGTCCTCGTTCTTGGGCACGACGATCGTGTGGTCGGCCTTCTCCTGCTCGCGGTGGGCGACCGCCAGGATCCGGCCGCTGCGGGCCTTGATCTCCTCCAGGGCGGCGCGGTTCTTCTCCAGCAGGTCGTCGTCCGGGACGATCGCGACCGTCGGCATCGCCGGCTCGATGAGCGCGAGCGGGCCGTGCTTGAGCTCGGAGGCCGGGTAGGCCTCGGCGTGGATGTAGGAGATCTCCTTCAGCTTGAGGGAGGCCTCCAGGGCCACCGGGTAGCCGCGGACACGGCCGATGAACATCATCGACTTGGCCTCGGCGTACTCGGCCGCCAGCTTTTTGATGTCCTCCTCGCCCTCGAGGATCTCCTGGATCTGCGCGGGCAGCTTGCGCAGGCCCTCGATGATCCGCTTGCCGTCGGTGACCGACAGGTCCCGGATCCGGCCCAGGTGCACGGCGAGCAGCGCGAAGGCGACGACCGTGTTGGTGAAGCACTTGGTGGAGACGACGCAGACCTCGGGGCCGGCGTGCACGTACACGCCGCCGTCGGCCTCGCGGGCGATCGCGGAGCCCACCACGTTGACGACGCCCAGGACGCGGGCGCCCTTGCGCTTGAGCTCCTGCACGGCCGCCAGCACGTCGTACGTCTCACCGGACTGGGAGACCGCGATGTACAGGGTGTCGGGGTCCACGACCGGGTTGCGGTAGCGGAACTCGGAGGCCGGCTCGGCGTCCGCGGGGATGCGGGCCATGCTCTCGATGAGGCCGGCGCCGATCATGCCCGCGTGGTACGAGGTGCCGCAGCCCAGGATCTTGACCCGGCGGATGCCGCGCGCCTCGCGCGGGTCCAGGTTCAGGCCGCCCAGGTGCACGGTGTTGAAGCGGTCGTCGATCCGGCCGCGCAGCACGCGGTCGACCGCGTCGGGCTGCTCGGAGATCTCCTTGTGCATGTAGGTGTCGTGGCCGCCCATGTCGTACGAGGCGGCCTCCCACTCCACGGTCTCCGGGGTGGCGGTGGTCTTCGTGCCGCTGGTGGTGTAGGTGCGGAAGTCGTCGGCCTTGAGGGTGGCCATCTCGCCGTCGTTGAGGGTCACGACCTGGCGGGTGTGGGCGATCAGCGCGGCCACGTCGGAGGCGACGAGCATCTCCTTCTCGCCGATGCCGAGGATGACGGGCGAGCCGTTGCGGGCCACGACGATGCGGTCGGCGAAGTCGTCGTGCATGACGGCGATGCCGTACGTGCCCTCGATCGCCTTGACGGCCTCGCGGACCTTCTCCTCCAGGGTGTCGGCCTGGGAGCGGGCGATCAGGTGGACGATGACCTCGGTGTCGGTCTCCGAGACGAACACGACGCCCTCGGACTCCAGCTTGGCGCGGAGCTCGGCGGCGTTGTCGACGATGCCGTTGTGGACGACCGCGACCTTGCTCTCGGGGTCCAGGTGCGGGTGCGAGTTGATGTCGCTCGGCGCGCCGTGGGTGGCCCAGCGGGTGTGGGCGATGCCGGTGGTGCCGGCGAAGCGCTTGGGCACCCGGGACTCCAGCTCGCGGACACGGCCCTTGGCCTTGACCACCTTGAGCGCGGGGGACTTCGGGCTGTTGACGACGATGCCCGCGGAGTCGTACCCGCGGTACTCCAGTCGCTGCAGGCCTTCCAGCAGCAGCGGTGCCACGTCACGCTTGCCGATGTAACCCACGATTCCGCACATAAAGTCTTGCCCCTCCTGAAGTTCGGTTGCTCTTGCCGCTCTTGTCGCCGCGCCTGCCGTCGGCCGGCCCTGTCGCTCAGCCGTAGACGATGCGGCGCAGCTGCCGGAGCGAGAGCTCCGGCGGCGCCACGGCGCGGTGCGGCAGCTCGGCCGCGATCCGCTCGAAGATCTCCGCGTTGACCGCGCCGCCGGACTGGAGCTCACGGTGGCGGCGGCGCACGAATTCCTCGGTGGTCTCGTCGAAGTACGCGAGCACGTCGAGCACCACCCGGGCGGCCTCGCCGCGCTGCAGCGCGGTGCTGCGCACCAGGTGGTCGACGAGATCGTCATGAGACGGGTGGCGGTCGAGCACTCGTAGATATTGACGGGCTACGGCCGGGAACGCAAAGATCCTGCCCGAAATCGGGCAGGATCCATCTGGTCCAGACCAGCGGAAGGTGTAAATCCGGTCATGAAAGGAGGCTGAACGGTTAGAAACGACGCAAAATGGCCTGCTTGGCCGCCGCGAACTCCTCGGCCGTGAGGATGCCGCCCTGGTGCAGATCGCCGAGCTCGCGCAGCCGGCGCAGCAGCGCGTCGTGGTCCTCGGGAGCCGTCGGCCCGGGGGCCGAGGCCGCGAGCTCCGGCACCGGCGCCGGGGACAGGGACGGGACGGGCTCGTCGGGCGACGAGGCATCCCGGGGATGGGGCATCCGTACCGCCACGGCCGCCGCGACGAGCGCCATCAGCGGGTCCTTCTTGAAGCCGAACAGCTCCACCGTGTACGGGTCGTACTTGGGCGCGGGAGCGGCCGGGGCGCCCGCCAGCGTGAACCGGATCCATCCGTTGTCCAGGCCCTTGGACGGGGACCACTCCACCGTCCGCAGGTCCGCGACGCGGAACTCGCGCGGGCCGCCGGAGCTCTTGGCCTCCTCCGTCGTCCAGTTCCAGTCCAGTGCCACCCGGTCCCCGTCGAAGGCCACCGTCCCGTCCCCGGCGGCCACCGAGATCGGCACGGCCGGCCCGGCCAGCAGGTACGCGTCCGCCGGGCCGGCGTCCACCTGGTCGAGCAGCAGCGCGTTGCGCACCTCGTCCACGAAGTACTCCGCCACCCCGGTCCGGTCCGCGTCCACCGTCAGCCGGTACGGATCGGAGGACTCCGGCAGCCGCCCGCCCGTCACCTGGAGCAGCGGGTCGGCCCCCTCACGCAGCTTCAGCCTCAACCGGCCCGTCTTGCGGCCCGGTTCGTGGCTGATGCCGGCGAGCGCGTGCAGCGGGACGACCACTTCGCCCAGCGTCTGGCGCAGCAGCCCCACCACCTTGTCGCGGCCGGGCACGATGCGCACCGCGTCCCCGTCGAAGGTCCATGTGCCGTCCTTCTGGATGATTTCCGCCATCCGACGATTCTCGCACCGCCCCCGGCAGGCCAGTTGGCCTATACCTGGCCTATGAGAGTCCTGCGACGCACGCTCGGCACCCTCCTCGTCCTCGGCGCGGCCGCCTCCTGCGCCGCGTCCCCCGGTGGCGACGCCAGACCCGGCGACGCGCGCCCCGCCCTCCTCGCCCCCTACGCACTGCTCCTGCCGGCGCCCGCCTCCGCCCGCGCCGGGGGCCCCGGGTACGTCCTCGGCGCGGGCACGGTCATCCGTACCGGCCCGGCCGGCGACGCGGAGGTCCGCCGGGTCGGCGAGCTCCTCGCGCAGCAGCTCAGGGGGCCCAGCGGGCTCCCGCTGCCGGTGGTCGGCGGGGCCGGCGGGGACGGGATCCGGCTGCGCCTCGACGAGGGGGCCGCAGGGACCGGCGCCGAGGGGTACCGGCTGGAGTCCGGCCCGGACGGGGTCACGCTGACCGCCCGCACCCCGGCGGGCCTCTTCCACGCGGGGCAGACGCTGCGGCAGCTGCTGCCGCAGGCCGGTCTGGGCACGGTGCCCGGCGGCGAGATCACCGACGCGCCCCGCTTCGCCTACCGGGGGGCGATGCTCGACATCGCCCGGCACCACTTCTCGGCGGAGCAGGTCAAGCGGTACGTCGACCAGCTCGCCCGGTACAAGGTCAACACGCTGCACCTGCACCTGAGCGACGACCAGGGCTGGCGGATCGCGATCGACTCCTGGCCGCGGCTCGCGGAGTACGGGGGCGGCAGCGAGGTGGGCGGCGGACCGGGCGGGTACTGGACGAAGGACCAGTACCGGGACCTGGTGGCGTACGCGGGCGAGCGGTACGTGGAGGTGGTCCCGGAGATCGACATGCCGGGGCACGTGAACGCGGCCCTGGCCTCGTACGCGGAACTGAACTGCGACGGGAAGGCCCCCGAGCGCTACACCGGCACCAAGGTCGGCTTCAGCTCGCTGTGCGTCGGCAGGGAGCGGACGTACGAGTTCATCGACGACGTGCTCGGAGAGCTCGCCGAACTGACGCCGGGCCGCTACCTGCACATCGGCGGCGACGAGGCGCACTCGACGCCGGCGGCGGACTACGCGGCGTTCATGGACCGCGCCCAGCAGATCGTGGGGCGCCACGGCAAGACGGTGGTGGCCTGGCACCAGCTGGCGACGGCCCGCCCGGCACCCGGGGCGGTGCTCCAGTACTGGGGCCACGACAGGACCGCGGCGACCGAGAAGGCGGCTGTGGCCGCGGCGGCGAAGGCGGGGCACCCGCTGGTCCTGTCGCCGGCGGACCGGCTGTACCTGGACATGAAGTACGACCCGTCCACGAAGCCGGGCCTGGCGTGGGCGGGCTTCGTCCCGGTGCGCAGGGCCTACGACTGGGACCCGGGAACGTACCTGGCCGCCTCCGGAGTCCCGGAATCCGCCGTGCTCGGCGTCGAGGCCCCGCTGTGGACGGAAACCATCGCGACCCGCGGCGACCTGGAGTTCATGGCCTTCCCCCGGGTCCTGGGCCTCGCGGAACTGGGCTGGAGCCGGGCTCCCCGCGACTGGACGGAGTACCGCACCCGCCTGGCGGCCCAGGGCCCCGGGCTGAACGCCCAGGGCATCACGTACTACCGGGCTCCGGACGTCCCCTGGCAGTAGCCGGGGGGAAAGGGGAGGGCCCGAGGCGCGTCCGCGAAGAGGGCCGGTCAGGGCTTCGCGGACACGTCCT
>NZ_JBHYVA010000351.1:0-8555 GCF_042750055.1 Streptomyces sp. NPDC059456 | reverse complement strand
GCCCGGGCGGGGGGGGGCCGCCGGCGGGTAGCACGGCGGCGGGGGTGGGGGGGTTGCCGGACCCCCGCGGGGGCGGGGGCGACACTATCTGAACTGGGATTCTATCGGCCAAGGTCTCCGTTTTCGTTTGGTTGCTTTCGGTACAGGCGGAGATCGGGCGCGGCAACGAAACAGCAGCCGGATTGTCCTGGACCCCGGACCCTCCCCGCAGGTTCCGGGACGATATGCCCTTGCGGGACGCCGCGTTCCACGGCAGCCGACCATCCCCGCGAGCGCGGGTCCGACCTGGGCATCTGGCGCCGGCTGCAGTTGATCCCCGAACTATCCCCGCAGGCGCGGGGTCCACTCGGCAGTCGTGGACGTGCCTGAGGCGGGAAGATCCCCGCGGGCGCGGGGTCCACTCTTTTGATCTGGGGTTTTTTCAGCCAGTAGCTGTTCTCATTCAGTCGGGTCGGCGATGGAGAAACAGACCCGACTCAGTGTTACCACGGTTTCACCGAGAAGGCCGTTTGCCCGGCAGCCGCGCCAAGCACACGGGCCCCCAAGGGGCGGACGGGCCTTCGGCTCCCGGCTGCTACCAGTCGTCGGCGAGGCGGTCGGCGAGCGTCTGGATCTCCGGGTCGTACGGCCACCGTTCGGCGAGTGACTCGACGGCGACCCGTTGCAGTCCCCAGACGGACTCGTCGGCGGCCCGCTCGCGCAGCAGCGCCTCGGTGGCCGGGTCGTCGCGCCAGCCGCCCGCCAGGGCCCGGATCGCCGCGATTCGGGTGATGTCGTCGGCCGGGCCGGCGACGATCCGCCGGAGCAGCGCCCCCGTCTCCGGGTCGTCGCGCCAGCCGGCCGCCAGGTGGTGGACGGCGTCCGCGCGCAGGTGGGCGTACGGGTCGTTGGTGGCGAGCCGGCGCAGCAGGACGGCGGTGTCCGGGGTGCGCCGGTGCATAACGAGGGCCTGGACGGCGGCCGTACGGACGCAGTGTTCCGGGTCGTGCTCGGCCCTGTCGTGCAACAGCGCGACGGTGCCCGGGGCGTCGCGCCAGCCGGCTCCGAGCGTCCGCACCGCCGTCGCCCGTACGTACGTGGCATCGCCGTCCCGAGCGAGGTCGACGAGCAGCGACCTGGTCTCCGGGTCGCCGCGCCATCCGGCGGCGAGCGCGAGGACGGCCACCGAACGGGGGGCCTGCGCGTCGCCCACGCCGCCGGCGACCGCGCGCAGCAACGCCCTGGCGTCGTCATGGTCGGGCCACAGGGAGTAGACGGCCCACAGCGCGGCCTCTCGCACCCGCTCGCTCGCGTCGGAGGCGGCGAGTCCGCACAGCCACGGCAGCGTGCGCGGATCGGCGGGCCATCCCGTGGCCAGCGCCCGCACCGCGGCCTCCCGGACCTTGCCGTCGGGGTGCGTTTCGGCCCGTTCGCGCAACAGCATCGGGGTCTTCGGGTCGTCGCGCCGGTCGACGAGGGGTTTCAGCGCGGCGTATCGCGGACTTTCCTCGGAGGACGGGTACGCGGACCAGGCCGAGTCGGCACGGTCGGTCCGGGTCTCGGTGCGGGCGAGTGCCCACTCCGCCTTCTCCCGTACCCAGCTCTCGCCGTCCGGGTCGGCGGCGATCGAACGCAGCAGTGCCGCCGTCTCGGGATCGTCGGGCCAGCCCTCGACGAGGACGTTGAACACGGAGGTCCGCAGGTACAGGTCCGGATCGTCGGCGGCGCACCCGCGTACGACGTCTGCGGCATCCGGGTCGCCCGGCCAGTCGGCCGCGAGGCATCTCACCGCGGCGAGGCGGACCCGGTGGTCCCGGTCGCCAGTGGCGCGTTCACGCAACGCGGCGAACGTCTCGGGATCGCCCCGCCGGACCTCGGCGAGCGCGGCGAGCGCGCCCCGCCGCAGGTGCGGGTCGTCGTCGGCGAGGCACGTCCGCAGCCAGTCCGCGGCGGACTGGTCCGACGGCTCCGACGGCTCCGACGGCTCCGACGGGCGCATCATCGCGAACAGCCGCATCGAGCCGTACCTGACGTTCGCGTCGGGGTCCTTCTCGGCGAACTCGCGGAGCAGTCCGGCGACCTGGGCGTCGTGGGGCCATTCCTGGATGAGGGCGAGCAGCGCCTCCTCCCTGTCGGCGGGCGTGGACCCGAAGACGGCCTGACCGACCAGGCCGTCGCGGAACCCGCCGTCGTCGCGCAGGAGCGCGGCGCCGACCCGTGCGGCCGGCGGCACCTCGAACCAGGCGAAGTCCGACCCCTCCCTCATGACGTTCAGGAACTGGCCGCGCGCCAAGTACCAGTCGTGGTAGCGCTCACGGATACCGGAGTTGCGTGCGCCGAGCCGGCAGAGCACGGGCGGCAACGTCTCCACGACGGCGCGGGTGACCGGGGAACCGGGGAACGCCCGTTCCGTGACCATGTACTCGATCAGCGCGATCACCGCGTTGACGACGGCGGAACACTGCGCGGGCAGCAGGTCGGGGTCGCGGACCTCGCCGAGGCAGCGGGCGGCGAGCACGATGTGGTGGGGCGTCTCGTCCGAGGACGTCCCGGGCCGCCGGACGAACCACAGCGGGTCGGCGGCGAGGAGGTGGCCGACGATCCGGCCGGCGAGGTGCGGTTCGACCATTCCCGCGACGAGGACGAGGGTTTCGTGCCGGGCGGGGTCGGCCCACTGCTCGCCGTACACCTGGTGGACGAGGGCGTCCGCGGTCAGGCTGCGCTCGCCGGTAAGCCGGTGCAGGATGTCCGCCGCGGCGAGGTAGTCGAGGAGCGCGCGGTGGGGGAAGCCGTACATGCGCGCTCCGAAGTGGCTGAGGATGCCGGTCCGCGCGCGGAACTCGTCGAGCATCGTGCGGGCGAGCGCCATCGAGCGTTCGGGTGGGAACCTGCTGCGCAGGAAGCCGTCGATCGCCGCCACCAGCTCTTCTTCGCGCAGCAGGCTCCCGGCCGTCCCGGCCCCGTTCCCGGCCCCGTCCCTGCTCCCGTCCCCGTCCTGCATCCGACGGGCCACGCGGCCCAGCAGCTCCAGCCGGTCACGCTCACGCAGGTGGCCCACGTCCTCGGCCATCCGCTCGTCGTGCGAGTACCGGCTCGGATCCCACTGCGCGATGAACGCGCTCACGGTGTGCTCGTACACCCCGCGCCGGTCCCGCGGCAGGTCACGGTGCTCACCGCGGAGGGCCAGCATGGTGAGCATCAGCGGATTGCCGGCCAGTTCGCCCGCTGCCGGCGAGTCGTCGATGGCCGCCAGCAGCCGCTCCCGCAGCCGGGCCGCCTCGGCCTCGTCCGCCGGGAGGGCCGACCGGTACCAGCCGGTCACGAACGCGTCGATCTGTTCCCGGTCGAAGTCCTGCAGCGTGTAAGCCTGGAAGCCCTCGCGTTCGAGCACCCCCCGCTGGAACTCGATCACCCGGGAGGTCACCACGACACGGGCGCTCGGATAGCGCTCCGCGAACCCGGCGATTTCGCCGGTGACTTCCTCACGCAGCCGTGGGTCGAACAGCTCATCGAGCCCGTCGAAGACCACCACGGCGCGGCCACCGCCGCGCAGGTACTCCTCGACCACGTCTCTGGGCAAGCCCCGCCCGCTGGTGTGGTGCAGGCGCTCGACGAGGTCGAGGAGGGTGCACGAGCGCCACATCGAGTTGGCGTACGCACGCAGCTCCACCAGGAGGGGCAGCGATCCGGCGAGCGGGTCGAGGTCCGGGGCGAGGCCACGGGCCGGGGCGGCGTCGCGCGCCGGATCGGTGTCCATCGCCTCCGCGAGCGCGAGCGCCAAGTACCGGGCGAGCGTCGACTTGCCCGCGCCCGGGTTCCCGAGCAGCACGATCCGCCGAGCGGACTCGTCGGCCAGCACCTGCAGGACACGGCGGACCGGACGGTCACGGTACGTCCGGCCGACGCGGCCGTACGCTTCGACGCCGCCGACCGCGGGCGGGCCGTACGAGGGTTGCCCCGCCGGCGGATCCATGCGAACCGTCGGGGCGACGAACACGTCGCTCAGCCGGAGCCGCGGACGGCCGACCGGATCGCTTCCGGACGCGAAGACCTCGACGTGCGCGTACCGCCGGCGCAGCGCCGCACGGCATGCCTGGCGTGCGGCGTCGAACCCCTTCGGCATCTTCCGCCCAGTAGCGGCCCGGCCGGGGGGACGGGCGGTCCTGGCCTGCTCGTGCCGCGCCTTCCAGAGCTCCCTGCTGCTCCGCCACTCCGACTCGCTCTTGACGCGGTCCGGTTTGCCGAGGGCCGCGGACCGCAGCTGCCAGGACCACTCCAGCAGGACTTTGACCAGCTCCCACAGGTCCTCGAAGTCCTTGGCCGGTGTGCCCCTTTCGAACCAGCCGCCGACGGTGGTGGCCTTCAGCACCGGAAGCTCTTTCGCCGTCCGGCGCTCGTTGGCCAGCTTGATCGCAGCCAAGCGTTTCCTGCCCTGGAGCGCCTCGGTCTCCAACCCCAACAGCTCGTCGCGGAGCGTCCGACGTCCGGCGCTCAGGTCCCCTGCGGTGCTCATCCTGTCCTTTCCGCGCCCGCCGGATCCATCGACTCTTGCCGACGGTCGGCGCGCCAAGCCTCTGAACTGGTTCTTCGCTGCCGCGGTCCATCCGATCCGGTAAAGGTTCCCCGACCCCGGGCGATCCGCTGGGATGGGCCCCGCGCGGACCGACGGACGGCCGCGCGGACGGAAGGACTGCCATGGATCTCACTGCCTGGGCCCTGGTGCCCGTGGCCGGCATGCTGGTTGCGGCCGCCACGGCCGTGGCGATCGTGACGGTCGCCCTGAAGGGGACCGCCTCACGCGACCGCGCCACGGTTCTCAAGGCCGTTGCGGAGGTGGTGCGCGCGGTACGCGGCCGCCGTTCGTGAGCGGCAGCCACGATGCGCGAGGTGGGCGTACCGGGCATCAGGGCCGTCGGGCGTGGACCTCATGGGCGGAGTCTCTCCCGGCTTCGGCGAGGACGTCGGCCATATGGAGCATTTTGACCTGGAGTTCGACTCGGGGGGCCTGCGCCGAATGCCGGTGTAGGCCCGACGCACCTCGCCCAGGCCCTCCCGAAGTCACGGCTGCGGAAGCGGCTCACGGCGGTGGCGGCCACAGATCAGCCACGATGTTCTTTGCAGCTTGTCGGTCGTTTCGTCCAACGGGCCTGTCGGCTTCCTCGGAGTGAGGAAGCCGCGCGTCTGGATTTCGTGGATGGTGGCTCGACGGCCGTCGGGGGTGAGGGCGTAGTAGGCGCGTCGGCGGCCGGCATCGCGTCCGTCTGGAGCACGGTTGCGCCAGCAGTACTCGTCGAGGGAGTGGGCCATGTGGCAGATCGCAGTAAGCCCGTCCGGGTGTCCGGATTTTAGGTGGCGTTGGAGCGTGATGGTCATGAGGTTCGGAAGGTGGGGGCTGAGACGGTCGGTGAATCTCGCGGACTGTGAGCCGTGGCTCTCCGGGAAGAAGGGGTGCAGGTAAGAACTCTGTCACCAGCCACAAACGGGAACATATTGGGATGAAGTTGGCTGCTCGTCAGGTGAGGAGGGTGGCGAGGGTGCCAGTTACGACGGCGGCGAGGGTGATGACAGCAGCGAAGGTAGTGGCGGCGCGGTTGAGGGCGGTGGGGTAGCTGGCGTTGTCCATGCGGGCGAGCTTGCCCGCGCCGGCAGCGGCCAGCAGCGCGACGACGGTCACGAAGGCGGTGGTGAGCAGGACTACGGCGACGGTTACGGCAATCTCCCGGTACGCAGTGGGTGTTGACGTGGTCGAAGGTCGCGGAATCCGTCTTCGGCGGAGTTCGCCGGGAGGAAGATGAACACCGGCGAACACGACGGTCCTGGGGGCGCACCGTGCACGACGAGCACCACGGCCAGAATCCGGCGCTGACCGAGCTGCGGGAAAGGCTGAGGGCCTGGATGTCCCGCATGCGGCTGAACCAGACGGATCTCGCTGGGCGCGCCGGGCCGGGGCGCACGACGGTATCGGAGGCGCTCTCGCCGGCGAAGCCGGCACCCTCGCCCGAGACGGTGGCGGCCCTGGCCCGTGCACTGCAGCTGCCGGTGGAGGAGCTGCGGGAGTTGCAGCGGAGCGCGGTCGAGGACACCGAGGGTGAGGCGCGGTCGGTGCCGCGGCGTTCGATCGGTGAGTGGGATCCACACGACCTGGAAGTCCACCCGGCGGGGCCCGGAGAGGGCGTCTCCGGGCCCGGGAGGTCGGGGACGCGGACGATGCCCGGGTATGTGCGGCGCGAGCACGACCTGGCCGCCACGGCAACCACGAAGCCCTGTACCACCTGGCCATCAGGCGGGAAGAGGCCGGGGACCAGGACGGCGCCGAAACCCTGGCCCGACAGGCCACCGACCACGGCAACACCGAAGCCCTGTACCGACTGGCCGGGGAGCTGGAAACTTCACGAGGCTGTGGCCGTATGGCCTGGATCCGGACGGCACACCTACCTCTCCATGGCGAGCGTTCGTGTCGATTGAGCGGAGTAGACGCGTACCGCCGGGCACGTCGTAGGGATGCCGCCGTTTGCGGCTGGTGAGAAACGCCTAACTTGATCTTTAACCTGTGCGGCGTGGGCGAGGGGTCGTCGACTTCTTCGTCTTCGGTTTCGTGGTGTCGGTTTTGCGGACTGTGTGCACGTCGTGGCGTGGGGTGGGCCTGGTGTTCTTGCGGCCTGGTGGCCTGCCGGGTCCGGGGCGGGAAGGTTTCGGTGCACCGGCCGGGCAGGTGGTCTTCGGGCGGATGTGCCGGACGTCCCGGCGGACTCGGGCGGGCGTGAGACGTTCGACGGGTGCAGGTTTCTCCCAGGGGCGGCGTAGGTCGGCTGCCAGTGGCCGGGCGAGCCGGAGATGGGTGTAGGCGGAGAGAATCAGCCAGGTCCAGCGGTCCGCCGCTTCGGGCATGCGGATCTTCGGGGAGGTCCAGCTGAGGGTCTGTTTGAACAGGCGGAAGGTGTGCTCGATGTCGAAACGCCGCAGGTAGGCCTGCCAGAGCCGGTCGACGCCCGTGGGGTCGGCATCGGTGCCGGACCAGGTCGCCGGTCTGCCACTGGCCGGCCGTGGCGAACCGCTTTCGGGGCTGGAGCGCGAGCATCGGCCCGAGGTGGTCGATGATGTGGTCCGCGGCAGACTTCGAGACCCCGAACAGCAGAGCGAACTCTGGCGGCCCGGTGAAGAAGTCGGCCCCGCACGGCGTATCGCCCACGGCTCACCGGGAGCGGGTCAGGACCGACCCCTCCACCAGGTGCGCCCCAAGGGGTGACGTTCGCGCCGGGCGCGCGACTGGTGTGGACGTCCAGCGGCCTCCGGCTCCGCCCGCGCCGGGCGCGGCGGAGTCGAAGGCCGCTTCGGGTCCTGATCATGACCCACGACCACGCCGAGGACGCCGCACTGTGCGACGCCGCCCTGCGCACCGCAGGTCTCGGCACGATCGGACTGATCGGCTCGGCTGCCAAATGGGCGCGGTTCCGGCACCGACTGTCCAGCGAGGGCGGCCACGACGCAGCCGCCATCGCTCGGATCAAGACCCCCCTCGGAATCACGGAGATCACTGGCAAGGAACCCGCCACGATCGCGGTGAGCGTCGCGGCCGACCTGCTCCGGACCTTCGAACAGGAAGAACGTGCTGAGTGAACGTCACCACGCGACTGGCCGTACCGTGGGGGATCGACTTCGAACAAAGGAACGCGAGTGCGGTACAAGGTGACGGTGGATGTCGCGGCAGCGCCGGAGCGGGTGTGGGAGGTGCTGGCCGACATCGAGGGCTGGCCTCGCTGGACGGTGTCGAAGACGAGCGTACGGCTGTTGTCCGGCGGCCCGGTGGCGGTCGGGAGCGAGGCGGAGGTCCGGCAGCTCAAGCTGGCGACCGAGGTGTGGCAGGTCACCGAGATGGAGGTCGGGCGCAGCTTCGAGTGGCGCTCCCAGAACCCGGTGTTCACCACGATCAGTACGCACCGGATCGAGCCGCTCGGCGCGGGCCGGTCCCGCGTCGTGCTCGGCCTGCAGCAGAAGGGTTTCATGGCGCCGCTGCTCGCGCTGGCGTACGGCAAGCTGACTCGCCGGTACGTCGACATGGAGGCGGCCGGGCTGAAGCGGTACTGCGAGGCAATGGGCGGCTGAGCGCAGTGCCGGGTCCTGGCAAGGGGCGGTCGGGGAGGACTCCGAGCCCCGCTTGGATCTGCTGCTCGGCTTCCTCTGCCAACACAGCGACAATCCTCCGCGTGTCCATGCAGATCACTGCAATGAACGGACCCCGTCGCCCGGCACCGCTCGTTCGATTCCCGACCGGACCTGACCTGAGTCGGCCGTGCCAATCTGGCGAGCCGGGTGTGGCGCCGAGCCGGCGTTCCTCGTCCTGGCGGGCCCTGAGGGTCCGCCGCCCTGTGCCCCGGGAGGGGCCACCTGTTTCCTGGGATGTCGCCGCTCCACACGAGCCGGCCGACGCTGCCGGCTGCCTGCGTCGGGCCGCTGAGGAGTATTGCCCGTCATTCACTGCTTCGCGAACTGCGGGGTTACGCATCCCGCAGCCGCACCGGCACGAGCGGTGGACTGCCACGGTACGAACAGGTGGGGTCCTCGACCGACTTCCGGTC
>NZ_JBHYVA010000350.1:3621-8577 GCF_042750055.1 Streptomyces sp. NPDC059456 | reverse complement strand
ACATCCCCCCACTACCGCCGGGCCCCGGGCGGGCCCCCCGCCCCCCGGGGGGGGGCCCTCGGTCCTCGGGACGGCCGGCCGGGCCGGCCGACGGGAACGGACGGTCAGCCGCCGTAGCCCTGGGTGTGCTGCTCGCCGCCGCCCGAAGCGTTGACGCAGGTGTTGCCGAACGCCGGGTTCAGAAGAGCGATCACGTTCACGGTGTTGCCGCAGACGTTGACCGGGACGTGAACCGGGACCTGGACCAGGTTGCCCGACAGGACACCGGGGGAGCCGACCGCCGCACCGTGCGCTCCGGCATCGGCGACGGCCAGACCGGCACCGGCGGCCAGGGCGCTACCGGCAACAGCGGTGACGGCGACTGCCTTCGCGATACGCGACATCAAGATCTCCTCTGGGGATGGGGGTGCCGCAGGAGGCCCGCGGCATTTGACATGGCATACAACGCAGCGGGAGCCCGGCGGTCACGGCCGCTGGGCCTTCGTGATGAAGGAAAACCGCACGGAGGCGAAGTACGGCCGGATCTGGCCCCCGCCGCCCGGTGGCAGTACCGCCACGGCGTCGCCCTTGCAGCCCGGCTCGCGGTACAGGGTCGCCCGGCTGCCCGTCGCGTTGGTGACCGCCCTGAAGCCGCCGCCCTTCGCCTCGACGCAGCCCTCCGGGCTGCTCAGCCCGTGGACCTTGTCGTCCCTGCCGACGTACTGGAAGTCGGGCCCCGCCGCCCGTGCCGTCCCCGCGGCCACGAGCAGGAGCAGGGAGACCGAGCCGGCCCGGACCAAGCCGCGGACGCCGGGGTGGATACGCATGGATCGCATGCCGGTCCAACCCGGCGCGCCCGGGACCGGGTCACGCCTTGTCACCCGTCGCAGGCCTGTGCGACGGTGCCCGGGACGCGGAGCACCGGATCGGGCGGAGGAGCGGGAACGATGAGCACAGCGGGAGGCAGCGGCCGGCCCCGGGTCAGGACCGGGTACGGCGTCGTCGAGGGCCGCACCGGTCCGGGCGGGATCTGCGTCTTCCGGGGCGTCCCGTACGCCGCCCCGCCCGTCGGCGCCCTCCGCTTCGCCGCCCCCCGGCCCCCGGCCGCCTGGGACGGCGTGCGCGACGCGGGCGCCTTCGGCCCCACCGCGCCCAAGGTGCCCTACCCGCCCGCGTTCGCCGCCCTGCTGCCCGACCCGGACATCCCGGGGGACGACTGCCTGAACCTCAACGTGTGGACCCCGGACCCGGCCCCCGGGGCCCGGCTGCCCGTCATGGTCTGGCTGCACGGAGGGGCGCTCACCCGCGGCTCCTCGGCCGTCCCCGTCTACGACGGCTCGGCGTTCGCCCGCGACGGGGTGGTGCTGGTCTCCGTCAACTACCGCCTGGGCGTCCTCGGCTACGGGCTCTTCCCCGACGCCCCCGCCAACCGCGGGCTGCTCGACCAGATCGCCGCCCTGACCTGGGTGCGGGAGAACATCGAGGCCTTCGGCGGGGACCCCGGCCGCGTCACCGTCTTCGGCGAGTCCGCCGGCGCCATCAGCGTCGGGGCCCTGCTCGGCGCCCCGCGCGCCGCCGGGCTCTTCGCCGCGGCCGTCCTGCAGAGCGGGGCCCCCGAGGTGCCGGGGCGCGAGAAGGTGCGCGCCATGGTCCGGCGCATGGCCTCCCTGCTCAAGGTGCCCGCGACCGCCGAGGCCTTCGCCGCCACCGCCCTGCCCGACCTGCTCGCCGCGCAGGGCGCCGCCATGCGCCGCTCCGGCCCGCTCGTCGGCGGCCCCGCGTTCGGCCTGGTCACCGACCCGGACACGCTCCCCGGCGACCCCCTGGAGGCCGCGACGGCGACGGACGTACCGCTGCTGCTGGGCTGGACCGGCGAGGAGTACCGGCTGTGGCTCGCCCCCACCGGCGCGATGCGGATCATGGACCGGCTCGGTCCGCTCACCGTGGCCCTGGCCCGCGCCCGCAGCGGCAAGGACCGCGCCGCCGTCCGGGCACTGCGGGCCGCACGGCCCGGGGCGGGGCCGGCCGAGATCGCGGGGCAGCTGCTCACCGACCGGCTGCTGCGCGACCCGCTGCGCCGGCTCGCCGCGGCGCGGCGGCCCGCGTCGAGCTTCCTGTACGAGTTCGTCTGGCCCTCCGGCATCCCGGGCCTCGGCGCCTGCCACGCCCTGGAGCTGGGCTTCGTGTTCGACGCGCTGCACGTGCCCGAGTCCTCGTGGCTGGCCGGCCCGGACGCCCCGCAGGAACTGGCCGACCGGATGCACGCGGCCTGGGTGCGCTTCGCCGTGACCGGGAACCCGGGCTGGGCGGCCTGGGACGGCAACGGCCCGCCGATGGTGTTCGGCGGGCCGCGGCGCGTGGAGCCGGTCGAACCGGCGGTGGGCAGCCCTGCTACTCCACCGGTCCTTCCATGACCTTGCTGATGAACTCGATCGGGCCCTCGCCCATGTTCGGGACGTAGGTCTTGGCGTTGTGCTGGCCGCCGGGGATCACCCTCAGGCTGGTGTGGATCGGGCCCTTGGTGTACGTCGCGACGAACTTCTGCACGTCGGGCAGCGTCTTCTTGTTGCTCTCGTTGTCGCCGACCTGGAAGGCGAGGTAGACGTCCGGAGCGCCCTTCTTGTCGATCATGGCCTTCGCCAGGAGCTCCGGGTTGTTCTCGGCCTTCTCCTTGTCGTGGCCCTTCCACAGGGAGGAGTCGGGCACGATGTCCGGGCCGGAGCAGATCGCGGCCTTGAACTTGTCCGGGTGCTGGAGCACGGCCTTCAGGCTCGCGAAACCGCCGGTGGAGGAGCCCATGTAGGCCCAGCCGTCACGGGACTTGATCGTGCGGAAGTTCGCCTTCATCAGGTCCGGGACGTCCTCGGTCAGCCAGGTGCCCATCTTGGGCTGGCCCGGGATGTCGGATCCGTCCCAGTAGATGCCCTTGTCGTCCGGGCCCGGGTTGAGGACCGGCATGGCGAGGATGAACGGCTTGCTCTTGCCCTCGCTGTACCACTTGCTGATGCTGGTCTGCAGCCCCAGGTCGGTGCCCATCCAGTAGTTGCTCGGGTAACCGGCGCCGCCCGGCAGGGCGATCATGACCGGGAAGCCGCTCTTGGCGAACTTGGGGTCGTTGTACTCCTTGGGCGCCCAGACCCACACCTTGCCCTTGAAGCCGGACTTCTTGCCGTCCAGGGTGGTGACGGAGACGTGGGTGCCGTCGCCCAGGGTCATGGAGTTCTTGAAATCGGCCTGGGGGCCGGTCGGCATCAGCGCCTTGGCGTTGGCCGCCTGCTGGACGGCCTCGCCCTTCTTGCCGCCCGCCGCGGACTGGCCGTAGGAGACGCTCGAACCCTTGTCGGTGAAGGGGGGTATCTCGAAGTGGTACATCACCCCCGCGGCTATGCCGGCGAGCGCCAGGACGGTGACACCCGCGATCAGCCAGCGCCTGCCCCGGCGGGGCCGCGGCTGCTCGTACTCGGGCTCGTGGGGCTCGCCGTACGGCGGGTGCGGCGGCCCGTACGGCGGCTCGGGCTGGTACTGCGGTTCATACGACTGCGCGTACGAAGTGCCGTAGGGCTGCTGCTGGTACTGCCCTTCCGACCGGTACGGCTGGTGCTGTCCGTCGGGTGCGTACGACATGTGCGGTTGCTCTCCGGCTGGTGCTGCCCCGTCGGGGGGTGGTCTCGTCTGTTCGAAGGATGAGCCTAAGTGATCGATGGTTCCCCTTTTTTCCAGCTCTTGGGGTGACGTAGGGCTGGGCGTTGCCGAGCACCCGGAAGCTCGCCGGAGTTCCCGATCTGTTGGCCGGCTGTCCCTGGTCCATGCACATGCCCCTGGGTATGGTGCGTCCGCGCCGCCCCCAGACCCCCCCTGCCCGGAGGTATTTTCCGTGTTTGGCATGACCTCATCACGGTCCCGCCGCAAGGCCGCCCTCGCCACCGCCTTCGGCCTCACCGCCGCCGGCGCCGCCCTCTGGGCCGGCGTCGGAGCCGCCCAGCCCGCGCACGCCGCCGGCCTGCCGGCCCCCGACCACGTCGTCGTCGTGGTCTTCGAGAACCACGCCTACAACCAGGTCATCGGCAGCTCCAGCGCCCCGTACATCAACTCCCTCAAGACCGGGGGAGCCAACCTCACCCAGTCCTACGGCGTCACGCACCCCAGCCAGCCGAACTACCTCCAGCTGTTCTCCGGCTCGAACCAGGGAGTCACCGACGACAGCTGCTACACGCCGGGCTTCAGCTCCGCGCCCAACCTCGCCTCCGAGCTGATCGCCGCGGGCAAGAGCTGGGGCAGCTACAACGAGACCCTCCCCAGCCAGGGCTCCACCACCTGCAGCAGCGGCAAGTACGCCCGCAAGCACAACCCCTGGTTCGCGTTCTCCAACGTGCCCACCAGCAGCGCCAAGACCATGACGCAGTTCCCGGCCGACTTCACCACCCTCCCCAAGGTGTCCTTCGTCGTCCCGAACCTGTGCAGCGACATGCACGACTGCTCCGTCGGCACCGGCGACACCTGGCTCAAGAACAACCTCAAGGCCTACGCGGACTGGGCCAAGACCCACAACAGCCTGCTCGTCGTCACCTTCGACGAGGACAACCGGCTCTCCGGCAACAAGATCCCGACCGTGCTCTACGGCCAGCCCGTCACCCCGGGCAGCACCTCGGGCACCACGTACAACCACTACGACATGCTGCGCACCCTGGAAGGCCTGGCCGGCCTGACCACCCACGCCGGGAACGCGGCCACCGCCCAGGACATCACGGGGATCTGGGCTTCCTGACCATGTACGTTGCGGACAGTCGCGGAACCCCCGCGCCCGCCGTGACCCCCGAGCCACAGGCCGTCGCCCCCGGCACCAGCCCGGGGCGGCGCGCCGCGCGCGCCCCCCGGTAAAAAAACTCCTGGTGTGTGACACCCCCCCACAACCCCCGCCCCCCCACCCCGCCCCCCCCCCGCCCCCGCCCCCGCCGGCCGCCCACCGCTGTGTTTCCA
>NZ_JBHYVA010000350.1:0-3611 GCF_042750055.1 Streptomyces sp. NPDC059456 | reverse complement strand
GAGGGCGCGCCCCCCCCCGCGCCCGCCGTCCCCCGCGCCCCCGCGCCGGCCCCCCCCCCCCCGCGCGGGGGGCGGCGCGCCGCGCTCGCCCCCACGGTGCTCGCCCTCGGCACGGTCAGCCTGATCACCGACGTCTCCTCCGAGATGGTCACGGCCGTGCTCCCGCTCTACCTCGTCGCCGGCCTCGGCCTCTCCCCGCTCGGCTTCGGGCTGCTCGACGGGATCTACAACGGCATCAGCGCGCTGGTCCGGCTCACCGGAGGCCACCTCGGCGACCGCCTCGGCCGGCACAAGGCCCTCGCCGGCCTCGGCTACGGCCTCTCGGCCCTGTGCAAGCCGCTGCTGCTGCTCGCGCACACCCTCCCCGCCATCGGCGCGGTGCTCGCCCTCGACCGCACCGGCAAGGGCCTGCGCACCGCCCCGCGCGACGCGCTGATCTCGCTGGCCGCCGCCCCCGAGGACCGCGGCCGGGCCTTCGGGGTGCACCGGGCCATGGACACCGCCGGCGCCCTGATCGGGCCGATCCTCGCCTTCCTGATCCTGCGCGGAGCCGCCGACGGCTACGACGCCGTCTTCACGGTCAGCGCCTGCGTCGCCGCCCTCGGCGTGCTCGTGCTCGTCCTGTTCGTGCCCGGCCGCCGCACCGAGCCGTCACCCGGCGCCGAGCCCGTCTCGCTGCGGGCCGCCTTCGGGCTGCTGGGCCGCCGGGACCTGCGCCGGATCAGCACGTGCGCGCTGCTGCTCGGACTCTGCACCGTCAGCGACGCCTTCGTCTTCCTGCTGCTCCAGCGCGCCACCGGGATCGCCGACCGCTGGTTCGCGCTGCTGCCGCTCGGCACCGCCGCCGCGTTCTTCCTGCTCGCACTGCCGCTGGGCCGGCTCGCCGACCGGACCGGCCGCTGGCGCGTCTTCCTCGGCGGCCACCTCGCCCTGCTCCTCGCGTACGGGCTGCTGCTGGCGGGCGGGGCGGGGCACGGCCCCGGCACGCTCCTGCCGTACGCCGTGCTCCTGCTGCACGGCGGCTTCTACGCGGCCACCGACGGCGTCCTGATGGCCGCGGCCGCCGGAGCCGTGCCCGAGGAGCACCGCGGCGGCGGCCTCGCCCTCGTCCAGACCGGCCAGGCCCTCGCCCGGTTCGCCGCCTCGCTCGGCTTCGGCGCCGCCTGGACCGTATGGGGCCCCCGGCCCGCGCTCGCGGTCGCGGCCGTCCTGCTGGCCGCCGCGGCCGGAGCCTGCGCCGTG
Organism: Streptomyces sp. NPDC059456; assembly: GCF_042750055.1. Classification (NCBI taxonomy): domain Bacteria; kingdom Bacillati; phylum Actinomycetota; class Actinomycetes; order Kitasatosporales; family Streptomycetaceae; genus Streptomyces; species Streptomyces sp. NPDC059456. The sequence goes on along the minus strand of NZ_JBHYVA010000350.1, from coordinate 2,369 downwards.
CTGCGCCCCGCGGACACCGCGACCGCCGCGGACACCACGACCGCCGGGGCGCCGACCGGCTGAGCCGTCCGCTGCGCCTGCCGTCCCCCACATCCCCGAAAGGCCCCCATGACCCTCCAACGCCGGATCCTGATCCTCGTCTCCGCCGTCGTGCTGCTCGCCGCCGTGGGGGTGCTGGCCGTCGTACGGGCCTCCTCGCGGGCCGACGAGAGGAACCGGACCCAGGCCGGCGGCCCCGCGATCACCCGGGGCGAGGTCTCCCTGACCCCCGGCGCGGGCGGGCGGCGGATCGTGTTCCGGAACATGGCGTGGGGCCCGCACCGCGACGAGCTCGCCACCGTCCCCGCCGACGCGCCCCGAGGAGCCCGTACCGCCTCCGGGGTGAGCTGCCTGCGCTTCCACGCGGCGGCCGGCACCGGGATCTGCCTCCAGGCCGACAAGGGCGGGGTCCAGGACGGCTACCGGGCCGTCGTCCTCGACGCGGGCCTCAAGGAGGTCGTGGCGCGCCCGCTGGCCGGCATCCCCACCCGGGCCCGGGTCTCGCCCGGGGGGCACCTGGTCGCCTGGACGGTCTTCGTCGGCGGCGACTCGTACGCCGGTACGAACTTCTCCACCCGCACGTCCCTGCTCGACCTGCGCACCGGGAAGTTCGACGCCTCCCTGGAGGACTTCACGATCCGCAAGGACGGCAAGACGTACCGCAACGCCGACGTCAACTTCTGGGGCGTGACCTTCGCCGCGGACGAGCGGACCTTCTACGCGACCCTCGCGACCGGCGGCCAGACCCACCTGGTCCGCGGCGACCTGGTCGAACGCACCGTGACCACGCTCCGCGAGAACCTGGAGTGCCCCTCGCTGTCGCCCGACGGGACCCGGCTGGTCTTCAAGAAGCGGGTGCCCGGCCTCTCCCCGGACGCGCCGTGGCGGCTGTACGCCCTGGACCTCGCCTCGATGCAGGAGACCCCGCTCGCGGAGCAGCGCAGCGTCGACGACCAGGTGGTGTGGACGGACGACAGGACCGTCGTCTACTCCCTGCCCGGCGACTTCGGCGCCGACCTGTACGCCGTGCCGGCCGACGGCAGCGGCGCTCCGTCCCCGCTGATGGCCTCGGCCCTCGCCCCGGCCTTCCTGGGCTGACGCCGCGAGGAAGGACCGGGACGGGACCGGGGCCGAACAGGGCCGGACGGGCCCGGGACGGGCCCGGATCCAGGACCGTTGCGACGGAGGGCGTGCCCGGGCTAGGCCGGGATCAGCGTCTTGCGCCGCCGCTTGCGCTGGGCCCCGGCCGACAGCCTCATCTCGATGATCGACCGCACGGTCGGCCATTCCTCGTCGAGGATCGAGTAGAAGGCGGTACTGCGCACGGCGCCGTCGAGGCCCCGCGAATGGGCCCGGCGGACCCCCTCGCAGGTGAACCCGAGCCGCTCCATGGCCGCCCGCGAGCGCCCGTTGCGGGCGTCGGCGCGCAGCGAGATGCGGCGCACGCCCCAGGTCTCGAAGGCGTGGCGGAGCATGAGCAGCTTCGCCTCCGTGTTGATGCCCGTCCCCTGCGCGCCCGGGGACAGCCAGGTATTGCCGATCTCGGCGGCATCGGGGATCGCCGTCACCGGATCACCGAACGGGACCCCCGGCACCGCGGGCCACACCAGCGGGCCCTGCCAGTAGTCGAGTTCCAGGAACCGGGTCGAACCGACGACCCGACCGTCGGTGGCTCTGACCACCGCGAAGGGGAGCGATCGACCCGCCGCCTGATCTGCCAGGGCGCGGTCGATGTACTCGTGGGACGCCTGCACCCCATGGGGTACGGGGGTGAAGGCGTAAGTCGTACGATCCTCGGCCCCGGCCACGGCCAAGGCCTCGGTGTGGTGGGGGGCGAGGGGCTCGAGCCGCACGGTGCGGCCGGCGAGGAGTACGGGTACGGGCACGGAGCCTTCGGTCCTTCTGGGCGGTGGGGTGGTTGCACAGTGTGCGCTCCTGACGTCGCCCCCCGTGCAAAACACGGGTGAAAGGCAACGGGCTGTCAGGTGAACGCGAGTGGCTCAATGTAGCCCCTAAATCTCCTCTCATGAACCCCCAAATTGGCAACGCCGCGGCCATGTTTTTCGATGACTTTGGTCCCCGGCCCGGAGCGCCCGTAATCCTGATCCGCGGACATCCGTTCCCGCGCGCGGCGCAGGCCCCCCGGACGGCGGTCCGCACCGCCCTCCATCGGCCTACAAACACCCTCTGACCTGCACGGATGTAAGTGGCTCCGGACGCGGTCCGGTCCGGCCCCGACCGTCGGCCCGGCGAGCGGGCGCGGGGTCCTCCCCGGCCGCCCGGAGATCGAACGGACGGCCGTCGGTGATGTGTCCAACAGCGGGTGCCGG
>NZ_JBHYVA010000349.1:0-8589 GCF_042750055.1 Streptomyces sp. NPDC059456 | reverse complement strand
CACCCCGACGGCCGCCACACTCGCCGTCGGGGCCGGCCCTTGGGCCGGGCCCGGGGGTCACCGGCCGTCCGGCGCGGCCGCCGCCCGGCCGGACCGGTTCCTGCAGCCTGCATCACGATTCACCTGGCGCGGTCTGGCACGTCCCCCCGATGGGCTAACTTTAAACCTTCGTACGCCCGAACCCGTTGGGGAGAAAAACAATGACGGAAGCGATCCTGCTCGTCGGTGGGCAGGGGACGCGTCTGCGCCCCGTGACGGTCAACACCCCCAAGCCGATGGTTCACGCGGCGGGTGTCCCGTTCCTCGCTCATCAGATAGCCAGGGCCGCCGCCGCCGGTGTCACCCACATCGTGATGGCCACCTGCTACCTCGCCGAGGTCTTCGAGCCGTACTTCGGCGACGGCTCCGCATTCGGCGTCACCCTCGAGTACGTCGTCGAGGACGAGCCCCTCGGCACCGGCGGAGCCATCCGCAACGCCGCGCAGCGACTGACCGGTGGCCCGGACTCTCCCGTCCTCGTCTTCAACGGCGACATCCTGACCGGCCTGGACATCGCCGGCCTCGTCGACTCGCACCAGGCGGCCGGCGCCGACGTCTCCCTGCACCTGGTGCAGGTCGAGGACCCGCGCGCCTTCGGCCTGGTCCCCACGGACTCCGAGGGGCGGGTACTGGCCTTCACCGAGAAGCCGCAGACCCCCGAAGAGATCATCACCGACCAGATCAACGCCGGCTGCTACGTCTTCCGCCGCAGCGTGATCGACTCGATCCCGGCCGGCCGCCCCGTCTCCGTCGAGCGCGAGACCTTCCCCGGCCTGCTCGCCTCCGGCGCCAAGCTGCACGGCGTCACCGAGAACACGTACTGGCTGGACCTCGGCAAGCCCGAGTCCTTCGTCCAGGCCTCCGCCGACCTCGTACGGGGCGTCGTCGCCTCCCCGGCCGTTCCCGGCCCGCGGGGCGAAGCCCTGGTGCTCCCCGGCGCGGTGGTCGCGGACGGGGCCGAGCTGTCGGGCGGTACCGTGGTCGGGGCCGGTGCCCGGATCGAGGCGGGTGCCGTCGTGCGCGGCTCCATCGTGCTGGACGGCGCGATCGTCGGCCCGGACGCGGACGTGACCGCCAGCCTGATCGGTGCCGGCGCCTCCATCGGCCCGCGTACCATGCTGGACAGCGCGGTCATCGGGGACGGCGCGCTGGTAGGTGCTGACAACGAACTTCGCGCTGGAGCGCGGGTGTGGTGCGAGGCGGAGCTGCCTTCTGCCGCACTGCGTTTTTCCTCGGACCGGTGACCCCGTGGTCGTAGGCACGCGCGTATCGACCGACTTCAGTGAGGCATAACCCTGTGATAGGCGAGCAGAAGACCCCCCGCGAGAGCGACACGGCATCCGCCCGGCTTCCCGAGGCGTGGGCCAACACCCCGCTGTACGTGGTGATGCCCACGTACAACGAGGCGGGCAATCTGCCGGGCATGGCCGAACTCCTGATGGGCCTCGACCTCCCGGGGCTGCGGCTCCTGGTCGTCGACGACTCGTCGCCCGACGGCACCGGCAAGATCGCGGAGGACCTCGCGAAGGGCTACCTCTCGGAGGACGGCACCCCGCGCATGTCGGTCCTGCACCGGACGACGAAGGACGGCCTCGGCCGCGCCTACGCCGCCGGCATGGCCCAGGCCGTGGAGGAGGGCGCCCAGTACGTCCTCCAGATGGACGCCGACGGCTCCCACCCGGCATCCAAGATCGTCGAGATGCTGGGCGTGGCCCGCTCCACCGGCGCCGGCCTCGTCGTCGGCAGCCGCTACGTCCCGGGCGGCACCCTCTCCGACGCCTGGGGTGCGCACCGCAAGCTGCTCTCGCGCTGGGCCAACGCCTACGCGAGCACCATCCTCGGCACCCGCGTCCGCGACATCACCGGTGGCTTCAACCTGTGGAGCGCCGACGCGCTGCGCGCGATCGACCTGGCGTCGGTCGGCAGCGCGGGCTACAGCTTCCAGGTGGAGATGAAGTTCAAGGCGCTGCGCCGCGACTTCCAGGTGATGGAGGTCCCGATCCACTTCGAGGACCGCACCGTCGGCGAGTCGAAGATGAACCTCGCGGTCCAGCTGGAGTCCATCGCCATGCCGTGGAAGCTCCGCGCCCGCGCCGGCAAGCGCTGACCGACCCGCCGCGATCCTCGCGTGAAAAAGGGGCACTCCCCAAGGAGTGCCCCTTTTCCGCGTTCCGCGCCCGGGGTCACCGGTTGCCGGTGACGGTCACCTTCTCGTCGTTCTGGATCTGCTTGACGAGCTGCTGCACCTTCGGCTTGTCCCAGAGCAGGTTGCCGCCGCGCTCGCCCGAGATCGGGATGTTCATCGACACGCCCTCGCCGCCGCTGATGCCCTTCATCGCGAAGAACATGTCGCCCATGTCCCACAGGGACATGTCCTTGTCGACGATCAGCGTGTCCAGGCCCGCGCCCAGCACCGGGTACAGCTTGAACGGGTTGAGGATCGTGCCCGGCGTGGCCGCCTGGTTGGCCAGCGTCGCCAGGAACTTCTGCTGGTTCTTCGTACGCGCCAGGTCCGACTCGGCGAACGCGTACCGGGTCCGGACGAAGGCCAGCGCCTGACTGCCGTTGAGGGTCTGCTCGCCGGCCTTGAAGTCGGCGCCCGACTTCTCGTCCTTGAAGCCCTTCTCGATGTTCATGTCGACACCGCCGAGCGCGTCCACGATGTTCGCGAAGCCGGCGAAGCCGATCTCCGCGTAGTGGTCGATGCGCAGGCCGGTGTTGAACTCCACGGTACGCACCAGCAGTTCCGGGCCGTCGTCCGCGTACGTCGCGTTCAGCTTGGTGTGCTTGCCCGTGCCCGCGAACTTCTTCCCGGACTCGGAGCCGACGAAGGACGGGACCTCGACGTCCGAGTCGCGCGGCAGCGAGACCATCGTGTTCCCGCTGGAGCAGGCCGCCAGGATCATCATCGAGTCGGTGCGCTTGCCCTCGGCCGAGCCCGTGTGGAGCTTCTTCTTCTCCTCGTCCGACATGCCCTCGCGGCTGTCGGAGCCCACGATCAGGTACGTCGTGCAGTCGCCCTCCTTCGGACGCTCGATGACCTTGGAGAGGTCGACCTCGCGGCGCACCTTGGAGTCGGCCCAGAAGTACGTGCCGATGGTCGTCGCCAGCAGCGCCGTGACCAGCACGATGGAGCCGATCTTGATCCGCTTGCGCCAGTCCGGGGCCGGTCCGGCCGGACGGCCCGGCCGCGCCGACGGCGGCTGCCCCGGCCCGCCGGGACCCCCCGGGCCCCCGGGTCCCCCGGGCCCGCCGGGGCCCGCCGGGCTGCTCTGGGGCTGCCCGTAGACCTGGCCGGTGTTGTACCCGCTGTCGTACCCGCCGTACGTGTCGTGGCCCGGGGCCTGCTGCGGCGGCACCCCGTACGCGGGCGGCTGCCCGGGCCGGGCCGGCGGCTGCGCCGGGCGCTGCGGTTGCTGCTGCGGCACCGGCCGCTGCTGCCGGCGCTGGACGTGCGGCATCCGCCGGGCACCTTCCGGCTGCGCCTGTGCGCTGCCGCGTCCGTACCGGTCGTCGCCGCTGTCGTTGCGCCCCTCGGGCCACTCACTCATGCCGCCTAGGATGCCTGGCCGGATGGGGTGCCCGACAGCCCGGGCGACGCTTCGTTCCGGTGCTGTTGCACACCTGATGCCTGCGCGTCGGCTTTAAGGTGGCCGTATGACAGAGATACCGGGCGACACCGCCGGCGACCTGCAGGGGAAGCCGATCTCGGCCTCGCGCACCACCCTCAGCCACATCATGACGGCCAATGACACCAACCTCCTCGGCACGGTGCACGGCGGTGTGATCATGAAACTGGTCGACGACGCGGCCGGCGCCGTCGCCGGGCGTCACTCCGGCGGACCCGCCGTCACCGCCTCCATGGACGAGATGGCCTTCCTCGCACCGGTGCGCGTGGGCGACCTGGTCCACGTCAAGGCCCAGTGCAACTGGACCGGCCGCTCCTCGATGGAGATCGGCGTACGGGTCCTGGCCGAGCGGTGGAACGAGTCGACCCCCGCCACCCAGGTCGGCAGCGCCTACCTGGTCTTCACCGCCGTGGACGCCGACGGCAAGCCCCGCACGGTCCCGCCGGTGCTCCCCGAGACCGACCAGGACCGGCGCCGCAACCAGGAGGCCCAGATCCGCCGCACGCACCGGCTCGCCCGCCGCCGGGCGATCATGGCACTGCGCGAGGAGCGGGCGGCCCAGGGGTTCGACGACTGAACGTGCATGTGGACGGCGGGGCGTTCGGTGGCGTGTTTCACGTCACGGAGGACCCCTATCGGTCCAGGGCGTATGGGGGCCACGTTAGTGTGGCCTGTCCGACGCCTGAGTGAACGCTGTGTCGGCGTCCGTCCGTCCTCGGATTTCCTGCGGAGAAGTACCCCTGATGTCCACCGTCGTGCCTTCCCTGCCCCCCTTGCGCGAGGGGGCCACCGACGTGCCGGCCCAGGCTGCGAACCCCGCTCCCCGCCGGCCCCGCCTGTACGTGCTGGACGCGCTGCGGCTGATCGCCGCGCTGATGGTGGTCGGATTCCACTGGACGGGCGTCAACCAGTACCCGGAGGTCTGGAAACAGCAGCCGCAGAAGCTCATGCCCACCGTGCACGCCTTCGGCGCGTACGGCTGGCTGGGCGTCCAACTGTTCTTCCTGATCAGCGGCTTCGTCATCTGCATGTCCTGCTGGGGCAAGACGCCTCGTCAGTACTTCACCTCGCGGGTGGTCCGGCTCTTCCCCGCCTATTGGGGCGCCGTCATCATCACGGCCCTGGTGGTGAACTTCGCCACCACGGTCCGGCACGGCCGCCATCACGTCACCCCGTCGGGCCTGCTGACCAACCTCACGATGCTCCAGCAGCCGCTGGGCGTGGAGGAGGTCGACGCCGTCTACTGGACGTTGTGGGTGGAGCTGCGTTTCTATCTGCTGTTCGCGGTGGTCGTGGCCATGGGTCTGACCTACCGGCGGGTGCTCTCCTTCTGCGGGATCTGGATGATCGCCGCCGTCCTCGTCGACAAAGCCGACGTGCCCTTCCTGAAGATGCTGCTGATGCCGGAGTACGCCCCGTTCTTCATCGCGGGCGTGGCCATGTACCTGATCTACCGGTTCGGCCGTGACTGGCTCCTGCTCGGCACCGTCGGGTTCTCGTGGCTGGTGGCCCAGCACATGCTGCTGGGCACGAAGGAGAGCTACGAGTACGGCGTGCAGCACCCGCTGCACTGGTACGTCATCGCCGGTTTCTCCCTCTTCGCGTTCGCGCTGATGCTCGCCGTGTCCACAGGCGTCTTCAACTGGGTGCAGGGGAAGTGGCTGACCGTCGCCGGCGCCCTGACGTACCCCGTCTACCTCCTGCACCAGGAAGTGGGCTTCGCCATGATCCGCTGGGGCCGGGACCATGGCATCGCGCCCTTCCCGCTGCTCGCGATGTGCCTCGCGGTGATCCTGCTGCTGGCCTGGCTCGTCCACCGGTTCGTCGAACGCCCGCTGTCGGGCGTGCTCAAGCGGCTGCTGGACGGGGCCCGGCCGATGCTCCCCAAGACCGATCCGCCGGTCCGCCGCGGCTAGCCGCCCCGGCGCGGTCCGCGCCCGGCGGCCCCGGGGCAATTGGTCCCTGCCGGGACACCTGATCTACCCTTTCCTGTCGAGCTCGGTCCGGATGACCCCGGGTTCCGAGGCCACCGACGGCAGCCGCCCCGAGGGACCCGGAAGGTACGAGCATCATGACCAGCAGCAGTACGGCGGTCGCGCACGCGTCTGTTGACGGCCCCACCGGTTCCGCCGCCGAACCTGCCGGCCCCCACCCGGCCCCCGCGTCCGGCCGGGCCCGGTTCGACTGGCTCTGGGCCGCCGTGCTGACCTTCGTCGTCGCCTGCATAGGCGGCGGCGCCGCCCAGCCCTGGCGCGACGAACTCGCCAGCTGGAACGCCGCCGGCCGGGACACCGGCGACCTCGTCGGCATGCTCGGCCACGTCGACGCCGTCTCCGGTGCGTACTACCTGCTCCTGCACGGCTGGGTCTCCGTCTTCGGCGACTCCCCGGCCATGCTCCGCATGCCCTCGGCGCTGGCCATGGCCGGGGCGGCGGCCTTCGTGGTGCTCACCGCCCGTACGCTCTTCGACCGCCGGACCGCGGTGTTCGCCGGGTTGCTCTTCGCCCTGGTGCCCGCCGTCTCCAAGTACGGCCAGGAAGCCCGCTCCTACGCCTTCGTCGTGCTGGCCGTGGCCGCGGCCACCTGGCTGCTGCTGCGCGCACTGGAGCGCCCGACCGTGGCGCGCTGGCTGCCGTACGCGGTGTCCGTCGCCACCGCCGGGCTGTTCCACGTCGTCTCGCTGCTCGTCCTGCTGCCGCACGCCCTGATCGTGCTGTGGCGCTGGTGGGACGCGCGGTCCGGGCGGCTGCTCGTCGGCTACGCCGCGGCCGTCGTGACCGGGCTGCTGCCGGTGATCCCGTTGGTGCTGATCGGCCAGCGTCAGGTGGGCCGGCAGATCAGCTGGCTCAAGGCCCCGCACCTGCGCGACCTGGCCGGGTTCTGGAGCAACCTGAGCGCCTCACCGCTGGTCTCCCTCGCCCTGCTCGCCGCCGCCCTGCTGCCCCTGGCCTGGACCCGGGGCCGCCGCCCGGCGGCGGAGCTCGCGCTGGTGGCCGCGCTGCCGATCGCCGTGGCCTGGGTGATCTCCCACGGCTCGACCTCGTACTTCCTCGACCGCTACCTGCTGTTCACGCTGCCCGCCTGGGTGCTGCTGGCCGCCGCCGGGCTCGGCGCGCTGCGCCCGCGGCTGCTCGGCGTGGCCGGCCTGGTGGTCCTGGTGGCGCTCGGCGTCACCGACCAGCGGCACCTGCGCACCAAGTACGCCAAGGACGGCACGGACGGCAAGCGCGTCGCCGACGTCATCGCCAAGGACTACCAGCCCGGTGACGGCTTCGCCCCGGTCCGGGGCTCCGACCGCGTCTTCATGATCGACTTCACGGTGGACTACTACCTGCCCGACAACGTGAAGCTGAAGGACGTCTTCGCCGAGCGGTCGGCGCTGGCCGCCGACGACCTGTTCCCGGTGGAGTGCGAGCAGAGCGACCGGTGCGCGAAGGACCTGGACGGCACCCAGCGGGTGTGGGTGGTCACCTGGAGCGGGACCTCGAACCCGTACCACAAGCTCCCCGAGGGGCAGGAGAAGGCGCTGAAGGACCACTACAAGGTGGTCAAGAGCACCAAGGTCCGCAACCTCCAGGTCACGCTGGTCGAACGCGCCCGCTGACGAACAGTCGAACAGCCGAACCCCCGAACGCCTCCGTAGCGATCCGTCGCCGCGGGGGCGTTCGTCGTTTCCCGCCCCGTCCCGCCCCCGCCGGCGGAGGCCGAAAGGGGACAGGGCCCTTTCCGTCCAGCCGGAAACCCTTCCGGAGGAATTTCCGATCCGGGCATGATGAGTCCTGTCGAAAGGGCGGCGAATCCCCGGTGAATGCCCCGGGAGTGCGTTCGCCGAAATTCCGGACGCTTTTGTGGGGGGATCTTTCATGTCCAAGTCCAGGCTGGGTATTACCGTTTCGCTCGTCGCCGCCGTCGGCTGCTCGACCGTTGTCGCCATGTCGGGGGCGGCGAACGCGGCTTCTGTGAGCACGTGGGACAAGGTTGCCAATTGCGAGAGCAGCGGCAATTGGAGCATCAATACCGGAAACGGGTTCTACGGCGGGCTGCAGTTCACGGACAGCACCTGGCGCGGATATGGAGGAACGCAGTACGCCCCTCGGGCCGACCTCGCCACCAAGCAGCAGCAGATCCTCATCGGTGAGAAGGTGCTCGCTTCCCAGGGCCAGGGTGCATGGCCGAGCTGCGGCCCGGCCGCAGGTCTCGGGGCCGACCACGCGGACCCGTACCCGGACCCGGCAACGACTCCGGACCCCGTGAAGAACACGGTGCATCTGCAGCGGATCGCGCCGGGCGGGGCGCTGTTGCAGGCGGAGGGTGATTTCTCGACGGGCAAGTGGAGTGCTTGGGCGGATCAGGGTGCTTCGGAGCTGAAGGAGGTCACGAGCGCGGGGACGGGTTCGGTGAACCGGGTGTTCGCGATCGGCGGGGACGACCGGGTCTACGAGAACGACGGTGACTACGCGACGGGCAAGTGGTCGGGCTGGTTCCAGCTGAAGGATGCTCCGCAGGCCAAGGCGATTTCGGCGTCTTCCGACGGGAACACCGTGCATCTGGTGGTCGTCGGGGCGGACGGGCAGTTGTACAACGCGGACGGGGATTACTCGGCGGGCAAGTGGAACGGGTGGACCGGTCATGGTGGTACCGGTCTGAAGCGGGTGACCAGCGCGACGACCGCGGACCACGTCAACCACATCTTCGCCACCAATGCCAACGACCAGATCCTCGAACTGGACGCCGACTACGCAGCCGGCAAGTGGGCCGACTGGAGCGTCGCGGGCCCCGCGGGCGGGTTCAACGCGATCGACGTGACCGCGTCGGTGGCCGGTAACGTCGTGCACCTGGGGGCGATCGGCCAGGACGGCAACTGGTACAACACGGACGGTGACTTCGCCGGTGGTTCCTGGAACGGCTGGTGGAACGGCGG
>NZ_JBHYVA010000348.1:0-8600 GCF_042750055.1 Streptomyces sp. NPDC059456 | reverse complement strand
GCGCGGCCGCCCGCCGCCCCCCCGCCCCCCCCGCGGGGGGGGGGCCCCCCCCCCCCCGGGGGGGGGGGGGGGGGGGGGGGGCCGGGCGGCGGGGCGCCGCCCCCCCCCACCGCACCACCGGCGAGGTGAGGAGCTGAGCGTTGTACGTCGCTGAAAACCTGGCGACAGTCGGATGCCGGGCAAGATAGCGTCCGCCAGCATGGCCCCTTCACTTGAACGTCCCCCGTTTCAGGCCGACGAGCGCACCGCTCTGCTTGGCTGGCTGGATCTCCAGCGGCAGATCCTGCGATGGAAGTGCGAGGGCCTCAGCGAGGAGGATGCGCACCGCTCCGTCATCCCGACTTCGCCGGCGATGACGATGGCCGGGCTCATCAGCCATATGCGATGGGTCGAGCACACATGGCTGGACGTGCTGTTCCTCGGCGGCGACGAGACGCAGAACCCGTCCTTCGACGAGACGGATGACGACGCCAGTTGGCGCACCGACGGCATCACACTGAAGCAGTTGCTCGCGGACTATGAGACGCAATGCGCCCGAAGCAACGCAATCGTGGCCGCAGCCTCCCTCGACGACGTCGGTCGCCACTCCGGATACCGCTCCGGCAAGGCCAACCTCCGCTGGATGCTCATCCACCTCGTCGAGGAGACCGGACGGCATGCAGGGCACGCGGACATCGTGCGGGAACTGCTCGACGGAGCGAAGGGGTACTACTAGGACTCGTCGGGCGATCATGGTTGTGGGCAGTCGGGCATGATGCCCGGCTGAGCACCGGCCCCTACCGGACGGCGACCGTCAGCCCGCGTCATCCGGCTCTGGCCTTGCGGACCTTCAGTCGCCCGAGGCAGCGCTTGACCGTCGCCGAGGGAGGTAGGCAGGGAGGGAGGGGCCGTCGATTCCGACGACCCCGGGTCACCTTCGCGTGGGCGGGTCGACTTCCGGTGCGTTCTCGGCGACGACGGTCACACCCTCACCGGCGGTCTCCGCCGACAGCACCAGCGGGCCGAAGACGGGGTTCACCGGGAGTTCGTATCCGGGCGGCGCCTGTGTCTCCCACCAGTAGTACGTGCCGTACGGCATGGTACGGGTGCACACGCCGTTGGTCCCGGTGGTGCAGGGCTGTCCGATGTCGGTGTCCGGGTCTGCGCCCGTGGTCTGCAGGCCCGGGATGCCGTTGGTCTCCTCCCACAGCTGGAAGACCGCTCCGGCCAGGACGTCGCCCGTGTTCTGGTCCTCCTTGATCACCGCAACGTCACCGACTTCGGGCGAGCCGGGCCCGTCGCAGTCGGGCGGTCCGTCCGGGCAGGGGTGCGGGGGACGGCACGGGCCGCAGTGGTGCGGAGGTCGGCAAGGCCCGCCGGGGAGGTCCGCGTTGCCGTGGGGGGTGGGCCGGCCGGCGTGACCCGGTGGGCACACGACGCCCGCGCCGTCGCCGCCGTCGACGACCGGCCCCTTGCCGGGGAACGGTTCTGCCGCAGCAGCGTACGAGGGGGCCGCGGCCAGCAGGACCGCGGCCGCCATCCCGATGACCCGGGGACGCAAGGAGGTCCATGCCGGGCGGAGTTCGCGAGGTGCCATGGCACGACATGATCGAGCCGGGCGGGTGGGGCGGGACGACGACACTCCCGTCCGGTGGCGTTCCGCCCGTACGACCACTCGAACGCTTCGGTCCGGGGTGACCGCCGGGCCTTCGCCGGGTCAGTGCCCGGCGGCTTTGACCAGGGCGACCGCGGTCCCGATCGCCGCGTCGATGATCCCGCCGACCAGTGACACGATCAGCCCGCTGCCCCTCCGTACCCCGCCGCACCAGCCCCGGGTGAACAGCGAGGCCACGTTCACCCAGGCCGCGGTGAGCAGCGCGGTGTGCAGCGGCATCACCCCGAGTGCCGCGAGCAGGATCAGGAACAGGGGTCCGGCGGCCGAGAGCAGGAGGGGGCTGGAGACGTACGGCATCTCCAGCAGCTCCCTCCCGCCGATGTTCCGCCGGTGCACCACGCGGTGGGCCTGGCCGTCGGCGACGAGGGAGGCCGGCCAGAGGCCGAGCGTCGTCACGGCCACCGCCAGGGCCACGTCCCCGGGGTGTGCGTGCGCCGAGTACGCCAGCCCCACCACGACCGCGATCATGGTGATGGTGGCGTACAGGCGTTCCTTCAGTCGGGCCGCGGACAGCCGGACGTGGTCCGGGTCCTCCCCGTCGGTGGCGGGTGCGGCAACCGTGGGGTCCATGCGGCCACGGTAGGGCGCACGGTCACGGCCGCGGCTCCGGCGGGCCGGGGACGTCCTTCGGCCGGACCGGCCCCGGCCCCAGCGCGTCGAGTACGGCCGCCGCGACGCGCTGTTGGCCGGCCGGGGTGAGGTGGACGCCGTCCTCCTCCACGTGGCCGTGGGCGGCGGCCCGGGTGTCGACCGTGACCTCGGGCTCCGCGAGCAGGAGTTCCGCGACGGCGTCGAGGTCCGCCCCGTCCCAGCCGAGTCCCGCCCGCAGGAAGTGCACGTACCGTCCGACCCGCCCGGGGTCGACGCCGGTCGGGGTGAGCCAGATCCACCGGGTCCCGGTCCGGCGGACCGTCAGGTCGCGCAGGGCCCGTAGGGCGCGGCGGGTCTCGGCGGCGGCGACCAGCGGGAACCCGTCCAGCCGTTGGACGTCGTTCGCCCCCAGCATGCACAGCACCCAGTCGGGCCGCTGGAACGCGAGTAGCGGGACGTTCGCCAGGGCCTGGGTCGTCGTACTGCCGGACACGGCCAGATTGGTGCAGCGGACGCCCTCCGGGAGCAGGTGCCGCAGGACCTCGAACCAGGAGAGCCGGTCGGCGGTGGTGCTCTCCCCGACGGCCACGACGTGTTCGCCGGGCCGGAACGGCAGCCCGGCCAGGCGCGCGGCCGCCCCCGGCGCGGCCGCGAGCGCGGCGGCGGCCGCCCGGTTCCGGTCCTCGAACCGGTCCAGGCGCGTCCGGTAGCCGGCCGGGTCGAGCCCGAACAGGGCGGCGAGCGCGGCGTCGTCGGGGGCCGGGCCGAGGTGCCGCAGGACCCTCTCGGGCTGGTGGAAGCGGAGCATCCGTTCCGCCGGGTCGTGGGCGGGGTCGGGAGCAGGGGTCGTGGTGGGGGTCGTGGTGGGGCCGGTCATGGTGGTCAGCCCTCCGTACGGACACGGCGGCGCGGCAGCAGGAACCCGGCCGCGATCAGCCACAGCAGACCCGCGAACCGGGCGACCGGCAACAACGGCGCGGCGCCGTCGACCAGCAGGACCAGCGTGGACAGTTCGGCGATCGCCGCGACGGTCAGGCCCGCCACGGCGAAGGCGCGGGGGAGCAGGCCGGCGAGCAGCCCCGGAACGGCGATCCCGGCGATCAGCAGCCCCAGCAGGACGACGTGGGCGGGCCCCCCGAGCCCGAAGGCCAGGTACTGCAGGGCCCGTACGAGGTCGGCGTGCGCGGCCACCTCGGGCTGCGACAGCACCCAGGTGACCAGCCCGGAGCAGGCGAGGAAGGCCGAGGCGAGGACGCCGCCCGCGAGGGCGATGGTGGCGCCGGGAGCGCGGACCCCGAGCTTGTGCAGCCGCGCCGAGACGGTCGCGGCGTAGATCGCGAGCGGCACCGAGGCGGCGAACTGCAGGGCCCCGGAGATGCGGACCGCACCGGTGTGGTCGCGGAAATAGGCGGTCACCGTGTCGGTGGAGCCGAAGGGCGAGGGGAAGGGGTCTCCGCCCGCGAGGAGGGTGCTGAGCACGAGCCCGGCGAGGAAGAGGGCGGTGAAGACCACGGCGAGGACGCCGGGCGGTGGCCCGGCCTGCGGGTCGCGGCGGCTGCGTGTCTCAGTGGCGTTGGCGGAAGTGGCGGCGTTGGCGGTCACGGCAGAATCCGTTCTCTCAAGATAATCGTTCACCGAGGAGAATCATTGCGCATGGCTTACGATAGGCCGGTGAACAGCCCCCGGCAACCGCATACGACGGGCCCCGCCCCGGCCACCGGGCCGCGCGGAGCCGCGTTCCTCCTCGCCCAGATCGGCGCGCACGCCGCCGGACGCTTCGCCGAACGCGTCGGCCACCTGGGGCTGACCCCGGCGGACGTCGGACTGCTGCGCATGATCGCCGGGCAGCCGGGGCGCAGCCAGCGGGCCCTCGCCGAGGACCTGGGCGTCGTACCGAGCCGCGTCGTCGCGCTCATCGACGCCCTGGAGGGCAAGGACCTCGTCGAACGACGGCGCAGCGCCGAGGACCGCCGCAACTACGAGCTCCACCTCACGGCGGAGGGCGGACGCACGCTCGGCGCGGTCTCCCGCGCGGCCGCGGCCCACGAGGACGCCCTGCTCGCAGCCCTCGACCCGGAGCAGCGGGCGCTCCTGCGCGACCTCCTCGAACGCGTCGCCGCCGAACAGGAACTGACGCCCGGAGTCCACCCCGGCTACCGCAACCGCGGCTGAACCCCGCGCGCGGCACCTGCCCGGCCGCGAAGAAGCGCCGAAGACGGATGACGGCCCCGTGCCGGGTCGAGCGGAGAGGGCCGCCCGGGCTCAGCCCCAGCCCTGGAGGCTGCCGCTGCTGCCGCAAGTGGCCTCCGGGGTGCTCACCCCCCAGCCCGTGGCGGTGTCGCTGCGCCGCAGCCGCCGCCACCGGACCCAGATCGTGCCCGGCGGGGCCGTACCACCACCTGGTGCTCGCGCCGCGAACCGTGACCCGCACCTTCGGCAACCCAGGCCCGGCGGAGCACGGCCGCGGCCTGAAGACGCCGGCCGAGGCGGCCCAGCTGCGCGACCACGTGATCGCCCGGCTCGACCTGGCCGACGCCGCCGCACCAGGCTCGGCGGAACGGGCCTCACGGCTCGGCTTCGTCGTGGTGGGCGGCGGCTACCCGGGCACCGACACGGCCGCCTCCCCGGAGCGGCTCACCATGAACGCCGTCGGCCGATGCCCCCGGCCGGACCGCCGCGAGATCAGCTGGCACCTCGTGGACGTCGCCCCGAAGCTGATCCCCGAGCTCGGCGACCGGCCCGGTCGGGCAGCCATCGAGGCCTCCCTCGGGACCTCCGTCGCCAAGGCGGGCCCCGAGGACGTCACCCTCACCGACGGGCGCATGCGGCCCTGCCGCACCCTCATCTGGACCGCCGGCGTCGCCGGGAGCCCAGTCATCGCCACACTGGACGCCGAGACCGCAAAGGACAGTTCCGACGGGCGAGACCGCCGGCAGCGGTAGCCGGACGACCAGGACCTTGGAACCGCTGAGCTCACCCGGCTGGGGGAGGGAGGTCGTTCTGGCGGCCGACGTCAGGCCGCCACCCTCGATGCGATGTTCAAGGACATGACCAGTGATGAACGGACGATGAAGGCACTCTGGGGCGCCTGGTGGCAGCGATGGCCGGGCTGGGTGGCCGGGGCGACGATGGTGTGGGGGATGTCGTACGCCGGCTTCGGCCTGGTGTGCGCACTGAGCGGGACCCCCTTGCTCTACCACGGCACTGACTCCGTGGGATCAGGGCTGGGTTGGGTGATCGTGGCGGTGGGTACGTCGGCCGCAGTGGTCAGTGGGGCGGTGGTGCGGTACGGGCTGCGGCCGCCGTTGCGGGTGCTGCTCTGGGTGGTCTGCGCCCTGGCCGGGATCACTGCGTTCAGCCTGCTGATGGATGTGATCACACTGATATTCGGGCAGGGCGTGGACAGCGGGGCCGCCGCCGTGAACAAGGCCCTCGCGGCGGTCGGGGCGGTCCTGCTCGCAGCCACGGCACGGTCCGATCGACCGGCTGCCACCCTCTCCGTACGCACACCGTCCGCCGCACCCCGGCGTGCCCGACTCGCCGCCTGGGCGGGGACTGTGGCCTTCGTGCCGTATGCGGCGATGAAGATGGTCTGGGCGTCCGGCGGCACGTTCGCGGGGATCACGGGCGAGGAGATGCTCGCGGCCTCGGAGCGCAACGGCGCCTCGGGAATCTTCCTCACCCTGGAGTCCTGGGGGCTGGACCCGACCGCGCTGCTTGCCGCGCTCGGCGTCTTCCTGCTCTGGGGCCTGGTCCGCCCGTGGGGGCAGGTCTTCCCGCGCTGGACGCTGGTCCTGCGCGGCCGACGGGTGCCGCGGTGGCTCCCGCTCGCCCCGGCTCTGCTCGGCGCGGCCACGCTCGCCCCGTACGGCGTAGTGGGGACCGGGTATTTGGCCCTGGCCACGGCAGGCGCAGTGACGATACGGCCCGGTGACTTCCACTCCTCGGGCGACGTGCTGCTGGTCGGCTGGATCGGGATGGCAGCGTTCGCCGTGTACGGCACCGCCCTGATCATCGCCGCCCACTCGTACTGGCTCCGGACGCGGCCCGGGACCGGAACCGGAACCGGTTCGTGGCTGTCGCCCGCGGCGCCGGACTCGGTGTCGGCACCGTCCACCGCCGCTCAAGTGCGGCATCGCCGTGCCGTGGTGACGGTCGGCGGAGAACTTCACGGCGTGACCGGCGTGGTACACGGGGGATGAAGACACAATCGCTGTACTCGACAGAAGGGCCGCCGCCGACCCGGACTGGCCCGAAGACCCAGACCGCCTACGGACGTTCACCGATCACCTGGAGGGCGGCGAGGCCACCCGAACGGCACCGCAGAACCTCACGGACGCCTGCTCCGGCCACGCCTCCCGCTTTCCCGTGCGGGTGCCTCACCCGTCAGGCAGTGTCGAAGCGTTGGCGGGAGGCCTCGATGTGGCCGAGGTACCGGTGGGTCCAGTCGCACAGTCCGTCGATCGTCACCCGCAGGGCCTGCCCGGGCTCGGTGAGGGCGTACTCGACTCGTGGCGGTACGACGGGGTGCACCGTCCGCTCGACCAGACCGTAGCGCTCCAGCATGCGCAGGTTCTGGGTGAGCATCTTGTGACTGATCCCCTCGACCTCCTCGCGCAGCTCGCTGAAGCGCAGGGTGTGCTCCCCGAGGGCCTCGATGATCAGGAGCGCCCACTTGTTGGCGACGTCCGAGAAGATCTCCCGCCCCAGAGAGTCCGCGCGCCTGAGGTCTGCTTCGTCGGGCGAGCCCGTGAACTGCTTGGTCACCATCAGGTTCCCCAGTCACTGAAAAGTGCGTTCTTCCATGTCAGGGGCCACTCTCCTACGGTTCCTGAGTAACCACAAGAGAGCAAGGCGCGGTGCGGATCGACGAACTCGACCGCACGGCGCCCCAGGCAACGAAGGCAGGCAGCATGGCCATTACCCTGGTGAACCCCAAAGGACTGCCGGAGATCGGCGCCTACCGGCAGGTGTCCATCGCGACCGGTTCGAAGCTGGTCTTCATCGCCGGACAGGTCGCCTGGGACGCCGACGGCGTCACGGTCGGCGAAGGCGACCTCGCCGCGCAGGTCGAGCAGTGCTACCTCAACATCGGCACCGCCCTGGCCGGGGTCGGCGCCTCCTTCGACGACGTGGCGAAACTGACCGTCCACGTCGTCGACTGGACCCCCGACAAGATGCCCCTGTTGATGGAGGGGATCACCCGGGCCGCCACGACCCTGGGGACTGTCCCGGTCCCGCCGGCCACGCTGCTCGGGGTCGCCGCGCTCGATGTCCCCGAGCACCTGGTCGAGATCGAAGCCACCGCGATCATCAGCTGACCAGCGTGCTTCCCATCCCGGCTTCATCCCCGCCCCGGACGTCCGTTGACGGGTCGGCGGGTCCGTTGAAGGCCGGCCGTACGTGCCGGGTTGCGGTTGAACATGAGCATGCTTGCCGTCGAGGCGCATGCGGCCGGTCCTCGGACAAGGCGGCTGATCCCACTGTGCCCATGCCGATCCCGGGATCGGTGGCCGTCGTCAGCTCCAGTGTGCGGCCCATGCGCGGGCCGCGGTGATCGTCTCGTCGAGCTCGGTCATCCCGTACGTCTGCCAGGCCTCCAACGAGCGTGCCTCGGCTTCGGTGAGGACGCGTACCGCCTCGCGGGGGGCGCCCGCGAACGCCGGGATGGACCGTGCCCAGTGGGCCGCCTGCTCGGGGGTCTGCCAGCCGTCCAGGACGAGCCGCATCCCCCACAGAGCGGCATCGATCCATTCCGGGCCGCGCATCGCCCATGCCCAGTCGGTCAACCACACCCGGTTGTTCTCCCCGATCATGAAATTGCTCGCGGCCGGGTCGGAATGCACGAGCCGGTCACCGCTGAGGAGGTGTTCGTCAGCCGGATCGCAGTAGTCACCCCACCGGTCCCACGCCGTCCTCACAAGTGTCTCCGGGGCGGGGCACGCGCTCAGCTCGCGCAGTACGGCGGCGATCGGCTCCAGGTGGTCGCTGCTCTCGGCGAACCACGCCCAAGGGGTGGCGGTCACGCCCTGAAACGCGACCAGGAGCCAGCCGCCCGCCTGCGTCCGCCACAGCACTTTCGGCGCGAAGTCTGGCAGGTACGCGTTGACGGCCGCCTCCGCTTCCAGTTCATCCAGCCGCTCGTGGTCCAGCGGCAGCCCCTTGATGAACTGTTTCGGGGCGCCGGGCGGGAAGAACAGCGAGGCCAGGGAGCTGCTGGTGCCGTTCTCCATGTCGACGCGCGGGCAGCCCCGGCCCCCCCCCCCGGGCCCCCCCCGCCCCCAGGGGGCCGGGGGGGGCCCGAAGCCGGGGCCCGGCCCCGCCCCCCCCCACACAGCAGAACACCGGGGGCGGG